>JAAYKJ010000214.1 GCA_012522505.1 Clostridiaceae bacterium | reverse complement strand
GTATCATGACCATGGAAGAGGGAACTCGCATTCAACTGCTGGCCCCGGTCATCAGGGGAAGAAAAGGAGAGTATAACAAGCTCATCCAGGATGCAAGGAAGAATGGTTATGTTCGGTTACGTATCGATGGTGAAGTCATGGATATCCAGGATGAAATCAAGCTGGACAAGAATAAAAAGCATTCCATAGAAATCGTTGTTGACAGGTTGATCATCCGGCCAGATATTCATAAAAGGTTAACCGACTCTATAGAAACCGTGCTCAATCTATCCGGAGGGATACTTGTTGCAGACGTTATTGGCAGGGAAGAAATCCTGTTCAGCCAGAACTTTGCCTGTACAGATTGCGGAATAAGCATAGAGGAACTAACACCCAGAATGTTTTCCTTTAACAATCCATATGGTGCGTGTCCTTCCTGCAGTGGTCTCGGAACCCTGATGAAGATTGATCCCGACCTCGTCATAACTGATTGGTCGAAATCCCTGGCAGAAGGCGCTATCAATGTGGGCGGGTGGAATTTTTCCAATGAAGATGCATACAGCCATATGTACCTGTTAGCCCTTGCAAAGAAATACGGGTTCAGCCCCGATGTTCCGGTAGGGAAGCTTCCACCTGAGATTATCCAAAAAATTCTGTACGGTACAGATGGAGAAAAAATAAAGGTATCGTATGAGAAGGAGTATGGCAGCGGAAGCTTCATGGCTCCGTTTGAAGGAGTTATTACCAGCATGGAACGACGGTATAAAGAGACAAAGTCCGAAGGCATGAAGGAATATTATGAAGGTTTTATGAGCCTGACGCCCTGCTCTGTTTGCCATGGAGATCGCCTGAAAAAAGAGAGTCTGGCCGTTACCATTGGCGGCAAAAATATCGCCGAGGTTACACAATTGTCGGTCATGGAATGCATTGCGTTTTTTTCTTCGCTGAAGTTGACCGATAGGGAAAACCTGATCGCCAATCAGATCATGAAGGAAATACATGCCAGGCTGGGTTTTTTAAGAGATGTGGGGCTGGATTACCTCACATTAGCGCGGGCAGCGGCAACATTATCCGGTGGGGAAGCACAGCGTATCCGTCTTGCGACACAGATAGGCTCTGGTCTGATGGGGGTGCTGTACATTCTGGACGAGCCCAGTATAGGGCTGCATCAAAGAGATAATGATCGTTTGCTGGCTACCCTGAAACGCATGCGAGACCTGGGGAATACGCTGCTGGTAGTGGAACATGATGAAGATACAATCCGTTGCGCCGATCATGTGATTGATATGGGCCCCGGTGCAGGGGTGAAGGGTGGATATATCATCGCACAGGGAACCCTCGATGAAATTGTACAAAACCCGAAGTCTATTACGGGTCAGTACCTAAGCGGCAAAAAGCATATCCCGGTTCCGATCAAAAGAAGGGTACCAAACGCAAAGGTCCTTGAAGTTGTTGGAGCCAGCCAGAACAACCTGAAGAATATCAATGTCCTGTTTCCATTGGGTCTGTTTGTATGTGTTACCGGAGTTTCAGGCTCGGGCAAAAGCTCTCTGGTCAACGAAATCCTGTATAAAAAGCTGGCTTCAAAACTAAACCGGGCAAAAACCAAAGCAGGGGCGCATCAAGACATCTTGGGGGCTGAACACCTGGATAAGGTTATTAACATCGATCAAAGCCCTATCGGCAGAACTCCGCGCTCCAATCCGGCCACATATACCGGGGTGTTCGATCGGATTCGTGCCCTTTTCGCCTCCACGAACGACGCAAAGATACGCGGGTATCAGCAGGGCCGGTTCAGCTTCAACGTACGTGGGGGTAGATGTGAAGCCTGCAGCGGAGATGGGATCATTAAAATAGAGATGCATTTCCTTCCAGATGTTTATGTCCCCTGTGAGGTCTGCAAAGGGAAAAGGTACAACAGGGAAACACTGGAGGTAAAATATAAAGGAAAAAATATCGCGGATGTTCTGAATATGACCGTTGATGAAGCGCTGGAGTTTTTCCGGAACATTCCTTCAATCGATAGAAAAATGAAAACCCTCCACGAAGTGGGCTTGGGTTATATCAAGCTGGGTCAATCCTCCACCACTTTGTCTGGAGGGGAAGCTCAGAGGGTAAAGCTGGCTACCGAGTTATCCAAAAGGAGCACCGGCAAAACGATGTACATTCTGGATGAACCCACAACAGGCTTACACATCGCGGATGTGCACCGGTTGGTCGAAGTGCTGCAGAAACTTGTTGAAGGCGGAAACACCGTTGTGGTTATTGAACACAACCTTGAAGTAATTAAAACCGCTGACTATATCATTGATCTGGGTCCTGAAGGGGGAGACAGAGGCGGAACGGTCATTGCCACAGGCACACCCGAATCTATTGCGAATAACCCTGTATCCTATACCGGGCAATACCTGAAAAAGCTGAAAGAGCTGAACGAGGGGTAGGTATGGTGCTATAATTTAGCCAGGCCAGCCTTGACCAGCTTCCCAAACCTCAACCGACGCCCTAGCAAAACAGAAACATATGATAATTTACATTACTGCTAAAGGTGGAAAAAGAGATCCAAAAGTTCAAGAAGAATTATTCTTCGCCTATGGAGGAAAAGTAGACGAACATGGCAACTACTATTGGCCAGAAACAGTACCAAGAGACCAGCGTAAGGAAGCTGTACCTGGAACGAGCTGGCACGAAATTGGTTTAGCAATAGATGGTGATAAGGAAATGAGTATGTGGCTACGAAGTTTTGAAGATGTACCTTTAGAGCAACAAACAAGGCTGTCAATGTACGGTTTAAGTAAGCCTTTATATACAGATGAAACGGAAAGAATTGATGAATCAGACTATTTTGATCCGAGTTTATATCGTTATTACTATAAAAATTTAGGATTGTCATTCTTGTTTGAAGTTGGAACTGAATATCCCTGTGCGATTAGTTGTTTTGGTGAAATCAGGTATCGGAGTGTTAGTTCAGGTATGAGTTTTGAAGAAATAAAAAAGCAACTAGGTGAAACCGAAGTTACAATAATACCTGTTTACGGAACGGATGAGAATTGGTATCAATTAAAATATTATTATGATGATTTTTATATTGTTTTCGAGTCAGTTGAACCTGATGGTAGCGGCTCATCGATGACTTTTTATTGCCAGCGATAACAATAAATCCGCTGACTACCCAAAAGAAAAATATTGCAGTTTTGTGATAATCATATTTGGAGGCACACATTAGTGAGTTTATTAACTAAATCTTTATTTATAGTTTTAATTATGTTTTTTTTAATAGCATCTGGTTGTGATGTTGAAACCAAAGATAATAAATCGAATGTATTTTCCCAGGGAAACAAAGAAGAAATTTTAGGAACATCTAAAAAAACAGAATTCAATAATACCATTACACCAAAACCGACAAGTACAATTGGAGAAACAACACTAAAAGAAATTAATACACGAATATGTGCATTTGATGAAGTTCATAACATGATTGAAACAAAAATAAAAGAAATATCAGAAAAAGCAATTGCTGAATATATAGACTCAATGTACGCGTTGGAAAACGAATTTACTTATTATAATCTTTCCATTGCACTAATTAATTC
>JAAYKJ010000213.1 GCA_012522505.1 Clostridiaceae bacterium | reverse complement strand
TGTGAATGAATAACTTAATACCATAAAACTAAGAAAACTACTGATAAGCTTTTATGTAACACCACAGTTGTTTTCATTCTAAAAGATCTATTTCAACGAGAATGATTATAACATGGGTATAAAATATACTATTTAAATCAAAAGTCCAGCTATAAATAATGTTAATGACAATGCAAAAATATAGAATAAAGCTAATACCCGGCAAGCCAATATAACGGCAAGTCGGGTTTTCTTTTTATCTAAGCTTGACAAGATGTAATACATTGTGATACAATAAAACCAACAAGAAACACCGGAGGTTCAATGATGTCTACAGAAAAGGATAGTATGTTACGGGTAAGGCTTACACAAAGGCAGTCGGATGAATTGGATGCTATCATCGAAGAGCTTCAAGCACAGATGCCGGAGGCAAGCGTTACCACATCCAGTATTGCAAGATATGCTCTGGAGAAGTATGTAAGAGACCATATTGCCAAGCGTGACGGGACAAAGATATTCATTGAAATCAGTACAGCAGATGCTACAGACGAGGACATAAAGAATCTCTATGACCTTCTTTCCAAGCTGTTTGACGAAACAAAGGAGAATTACTCACCAACGGTTAACTATATGGTTGGAGAAATTTTAGAGCCTGTGATGATGAAAATGGCTATCCTCATGAAACTTAAGAAGCCAAGGCGGATGTAACAGAATACCAGGGTAGGTGTATCTGCCCTGGTTTAAACTTTATTTTTTACCAGTTTCGAATTGATAATAATCCACCATAAGCATATAATTGTTACTCGTCGTATTTCTGCACTATATAACGGCGCACAATTTGTTCTCCTTCAGAGTTGCTTTTCTGCCATCTTCTATTTACATCGAATTTGATTCATGTATAATATAGTATTAAGGCGTTAATTACATGTAAAAAAACTGTGGGTCATGCGATCTATTGTGAGGAGAGATAGAACTTATGAAAAAACTGATGCTTGGCAACGAAGCAATTGCCCGGGGCGCGTATGAAGCGGGGGTAACTGTTGCATCAGCATATCCGGGTACTCCCAGTACCGAAATTACTGAAAAAATAGCAACTTATGATGAAATATATTCAGAATGGGCACCAAACGAAAAGGTAGCTTTGGAAGTAGCTCTTGGCGCATCCTTTGCCGGAGCACGTTCGGTATGTGCGATGAAGCATGTTGGGCTGAATGTAGCTGCAGATCCGCTGTTCACTGCATCTTACACGGGGGTTAACGGCGGGCTGGTCATTTGTGTTGCAGATGACCCCGGGATGCACAGCTCCCAAAATGAACAGGACAGCCGTCATTATGCCAGGGCAGCCAAGGTTCCAATGCTGGAACCATCCGATAGCCAAGAATGCAAAGATTATATAAAAAAAGCACTGGAGCTCAGCGAACAGTTTGATACACCCTTCATCTTACGGCTATCAACTCGTATTTCTCATTCCCAAAGTCTGGTTACGCTTGAAGAACGGCAGGAGGTTCTTCTGAAAGATTATCAAAAGGATCCGGGGAAATATGTCATGATGCCGGCAATGGCTAGAAAAAGACGTGTAGCTATCGAGGAACGGATGAAACGTCTAAATGCGTTTGCCGAGGACACCGAGCTGAATCAGGTTATCTGGGGAAGTAAAGAAATAGGTGTCATTACCAGCGGTATTTCATATCAATATGCCAAAGAGGCTTTCGGGGATGTTTCTTATCTGAAGCTTGGGATGGTATACCCACTGCCCGAAAAATTGGTCACTGAGTTTGCAGCTCAAGTTAAAAAACTATATATCATTGAAGAATTGGAACCATTTATTGAAGGATTTTTGAAAGAAAGAGGCATTCCATGCATTGGAAAGGAAAAACTGCCTGTGCTTGGTGAATACAGTGCAAGCCTTCTTAAAGAGAGCGTATTAGGCATTAACCCAGGCGGCAAAACGGATATCAACCTGGATGTTCCCGCCAGACCGCCGGTACTTTGCCCAGGTTGTCCCCACCGTGGTGTTTTCTACGTTCTGAAGAAGAACAAGCTTAGGGTATCGGGTGATATCGGTTGCTATACACTCGGCACATTGGCTCCGCTTGAAGCTATGGATTCCTGTGTATGCATGGGTGCCAGCATAGGGATAGCGCACGGTATGGAAAAAGCCCTTGGGCGCGAAGCCGGAGCTAAAACCGTCGCAGTTATCGGTGATTCCACTTTTGTTCATTCCGGAATTACCGGGCTTATCGATATCGTTTATAATAAGGGAACATCCACCGTAATCATCCTGGACAATTCCATTACGGGTATGACTGGTCATCAGGATAATCCCGCAACCGGGTTAACAATCAAAGGGGAGCCAACGCGGCAGCTAGATCTGATAAAGCTATGCCAGGCGATAGGTATAGACAGGGTTAAAGTGTGTGATCCGTTTGATCTGGAGGGGTTCGAAAAAGTGCTGAAAGAAGAAATCGCAGCAGAAGAGCCATCCGTGATCATTGCCCAGCGGCCTTGTGCACTTCTAAAACAAGTGAAGTATCAGGGAAAGGTTACCGTAAACGACGAGAAATGCAAATACTGCAAGGTATGCATGCGCTTGGGTTGCCCAGCAATAGTAGACACTGGTAGCGGCATACGCATCAATGATGCCCTTTGTGTGGGATGTGATTTGTGCGTGAAGGTCTGCAAATTCGGTGCGTTGGAAAAGGTAGGTGGCATCAATGCGTAATATTTCCATTATGATAGTTGGCGTAGGCGGGCAGGGAACTCTTTTAACCAGTCGCGTTGTGGGTGCCGCAGCGGTTAAGGCCGGATATGATGTAAAAATGTCAGAGGTGCACGGCATGGCCCAGAGGGGCGGCAGTGTTATCACCTATGTTCGGATTGGAAAAAGTGTGAATTCTCCTATCATTGAAAAGGGCGAGGCCGATATCCTGCTATGTTTTGAAAAGCTTGAAGCCCTTCGCTGGGTTGATTATGTCAAGAAAACCGGTACGATTATCATAAACGATCAACAGATCGACCCCATGCCGGTTATCATCGGCAAAGCTAAGTATCCCGATGATATACTGGAAAAAATACGGGGGAAATTTTCGGGTGTAAGGGTGATCGATGCTCTTGAAGTAGCCAGAAGGCTGGGGAATATCAAAGTCTTGAATATTGTCATGGTTGGTTTAATGGCAAAAAGCACTGAAATTGAAAAGGAAATATGGCATGAAGCCATCCGGGAAACAGTGAAGGCAAAATTTGTGGATCTGAATCTGAAGGCTTTCGATGAGGGTTACCAGCTGGCAGGAGGCACAGTGTAGGGTCACGAGGCGATAAATGCCCGCCTTGTTGATATGTATTGCAATTATAAAATGGTTGAATGGGAGGACAGTTATGGGGATTTGGAATGCTGAATACGAATGCATGGATCGCGAAAAACTGATGGAGCTTCAGGGGGAAAGGCTTCGTAACACGGTACAACGGGTTTATTCCAATGTTAATTATTTCAGACAAAAAATGAAGGACAAAGGGGTCGAACCTGGGGATATCAATACTGTACAGGATCTTCGCAAGTTGCCCTTTACCTATAAGCAGGATTTGAGAGATACTTATCCTTATGGAATGTTTTCTGCCCCAATGGACGAAGTGGTTCGTATCCATGCCTCCACCGGGACAACCGGGAAAAGGACAGTAGTGGGGTATACGGCAAAGGATATCGACATATGGACCGAACTCATTGCACGGTGTCTGACCGCAGCGGGAGCAGACAAGTCAGATTTTGTCCATGTGGCATACGGGTATGGTCTGTTCACTGGTGGTTTGGGTGTTCATTATGGTGCTGAAAAAATTGGGGCCACGGTTATCCCGATATCCGGTGGGAATACAAAAAGGCAAATCGAAATTATGCAGGATTTCGGCTCAACAATCCTGACATGTACACCGTCTTACGCGCTGTATTTGGCCGAAACCATGAAAGAGATGAATATTGATCCGAAAAAGGATTTAAAACTGAAAGCAGGTGTGTTCGGAGCTGAACCCTGGACCGAAGAGATGCGTAAGGAAATCGAAGAACAGATGGGGATTATGGCAATTGATATCTATGGATTGTCAGAAATCATCGGTCCCGGAGTCTCCATAGAATGTGAGTATCAAAACGGACTTCACATCCAAGAGGACCATTTTATTGTTGAAATTATTGATCCGGAAACCGAAGAACCTTTACCGCCAGGGTCTGAAGGGGAACTGGTATTTACCTGTATCACGAAAGAAGCTCTTCCATTGATCCGTTATCGCACCAGAGATATTTGCCGCCTGAACAGCGAAAAATGTGAATGTGGCAGAACACAGATTCGAATGGGGAAGGTAACTGGTCGCAGTGACGATATGCTCATCATCCGTGGTGTGAATGTTTTCCCGTCGCAGATCGAAAGCGCTCTTCTAGAATTGGGGCTTTCATCGCCGCACTACCAGCTGGTTGTGGAAAGGGTTGGTACGCTGGATAACCTGGAGGTCCATGTGGAAATGACACCGGATATGTTTTCCGATGCGGTCAGACAGGTTGAAAAGGCAGAGCATAAAATCAGGCACAATATAGAAAGCATTCTTGGTTTAACCTGCAGGGTTCGCCTTCTGGAACCGAAGAGCATTCAAAGAAGCGAAGGCAAAGCGAAAAGAGTTATCGACAAGCGGGTAAAATAAGATCAACCCCCAACCCACATTATGGAGATGGGTCTCGATCGTTTGATTTACTGCTCACAGGTAACTAAATAGATGTGACTGTGCAATGTTAGGAAACAATAGTGCAATGAATCTTGGAGAGGTATAGTCATGGCGGGGGAAATAAGTCGAATGTTTGAGTAAAAAATGCTTTTTTATGGGTTTTGGCTTGCCATGTACTTTTGCTCCGCAAGATGTGCTACATTAATGTTAATGTTGCGAATTTTAGTGTGAAGCGTTAAGAACACTTAAGCCGGACGACACAGCTCTTGCAGATGAGGCAGCTTCTGGTATTGTACAGTCATAACTAAAATACTGGGGTCTTGAACAGTAGCACTTTCCGATAAAAAACACTGTGCAAGAAATACTTTTCCTCTTGACCAAACAGCGTTTGGACAGTATAATATAACTTGCGCCACAAATTGACGTTCCTCAATAGCTCAGTCGGTAGAGCATGCGGCTGTTAACCGCAGGGTCGTTGGTTCGAGTCCAACTTGAGGAGCCACACGGGCCTTTAGCTCAGTTGGTTAGAGCAACCGGCTCATAACCGGTTGGTCCGGGGTTCGAGTCCCTGAAGGCCCACCAGATACGGGATGGATAGATTAGTATCCATCCTTTTTCATGTGCTTGATGATATTTTCTGCTTCTGGTTTACCCATGCAGCTTGGAACGAGGCATGTATAGTGTTTTGGATTGCGGAAAAACTTCACTTAAAATACGTATGGAATATGAATCAATCCCCCTGATGCGGAAGGTTTTGAGAAAGGGGAACAGATATGATCCATTTACAGGGGAGGCTTCTTAAAGTAGCATCCATGCTGGAAGGCTGTGAGAAGCCGGCAGATATCGGTACAGACCATGCATACATCCCTGTCTATCTGGTGCAATCCGGAAAATGCCAGAAGGTTATTGCGACCGATGTAAGAAAGGGTCCATTAATAAAGGCTGCCAGAAACATTGAAAAGTATGGGCTTTCCGACAAAATTGAGCTTCGCATGGGGTATGGTATCAAACCGATACAGGATGGAGAATGTGATTCTTTTGTCATAGCCGGTATGGGCGGGATCGTCATTTCCCAGATTCTTGAGGCCTCTTTGAAAACTGTTGAAAAAGCAAAGGCTCTTGTTCTTCAGCCCTTATACAAAGAAGAGGTTCTTCGTGAGTTTCTTCTTCAAAAGGGTTTTAGGATAGAGAAAGAAGCCCTGGTTCGGGATGAAGGGCGAATATACGTTGTTATTCGGGCTGTTTTTGATGGTATCATCCGGCAGGACCAAAACCTGTATTACCATGTTGGTCGAGTTTTGTTTGAAAACAGTGATCCGCTGTTGAAAGCCTATTTGGATAGACGAATCCAAATACAAACAAGAATCGTCAATGGGATTGCAAAATCTGAACAATGCGAAAAAATGTATAAAAAAGCGTTTGTGCTCCTCGAACAACTAAAGGAAGCATACCGGTGGCTGAACACATAGCATGGCCGTAGTAGTCGCACAAAAATCATATGGAAGAAGGCTCAGAGAAGGTTACACCTTGCCCTGCGAATGCGGCTTTTAATCATGACATGCATTGCGCCTTGTGCGTATCAGGCGGGTAAGTCCATGCAACAGGCTGCTGCGCTCGAGATGGCCAGTCCGCAGCATCCTTGATGCAACTGCTGCGTTGAAGGTTTATGGGATATCTGTTATGATGAACTGGAAAATGATCGTAAGGGTGTGAACGGTATGAAATGTAAAGATATCATTGCTTTTTTGGAACAGAAGGCACCCCTGTACTTGCAGGAGAGCTATGACAACTCTGGTTTGCAGTGGGGGAATCCAGACAGTCATGTTCAAAAAGTTTTGGTATGTCTGGATTTTACACAGGAGGCATTGGAAAAAGCCAAAAAGGAAAAGGTTCAGATGGTCATATCCCACCATCCCATCATGTTCCGACCGATGAAAAGCATACACACGGGTTACGGAAAAGGGGGCATGTTGGCCGATTGCATCCGGGAAGAGATCTGTGTGTATGCAGCACACACAAATTATGATGTGGCCCAAAACGGTTTGAATGATTATCTGGCTCGAGCACTAGAACTGCAAGACATCAAGGGTTTGAAAACACATTACCGGGAAACTTTTTTCAAGTTGGTGGTATTTATTCCAGAGGATAGCTTTGAAAAGGTGCAAAATGCCCTGTATGAATCAGGTGCAGGTTGGATTGGGAATTACAGTGATTGCGGCTTTTCAACGAAAGGAAACGGAACCTTCAGGCCACACGAGGGAACAAACCCTTATATTGGACGGACAGGTAAGCTTGAAACCGTTCAGGAAATCCGGCTGGAAACCATTATACCGCAAAACAGGATTGCCGATGCGGTTCAAAGTATGCTGCGAGTTCATCCCTATGAAGAAGTTGCTTATGACATATATCGTCTTGAACAGCCTGGTATAGAATATAGTCTGGGCAGGACAGGTAACCTGACGAAAAGTCTTTCGGAAAATGAGTTTGTTGAACTGGTAAAAGAGAAACTACAGGTGAAGAATGTACGAACATCCGGAACGGCAAGTCAGATCAGTAGCGTTGCAGTCTTCTGCGGAAGCTTTGATGGTGATGTTAAAGCACTGAAATCCAAGAGGGTTGATGCACTGGTGACAGGGGATCTGAAATATCATGATGCACAGGAATTGGCTGAGGCAGGCATATTCACCGTAGATGCCGGGCATTACCATACCGAAAAAATGTTTATTAAGGGAATATCTGAGGTATTGAAAGATCGGTTTCATGATGTTATAATTTTTGAGCACTATGGGCAGGATATATTTCAAAGCAGATAGGTTTGTTCTGCCATAGCATATCCGGAAACGATGTGCGCTGCATGCATAATAACAGCAGCCACTTAAATCGGTTTCTCCCCGCATATTCGCCTTGCGACTAAAAATACACTTCCTCTATTCGTGGCCTTTAGGCCAGGCAGTGGTCGTAGGGCATTTGATGAAACTACATATTGAGTAAGCCAGATGATCGCGTGTACATGCCGAAAGGCCGTATACGAGGAAAGTCCGGGCTCCATAGGGCAGGGTGCCGGGTAACTCCCGGTCAAGGTGACTTGAAGGAAAGTGCAACAGAAATAAACCGCCGAATAGAATGCAATGCATTTTATTGGGTAAGGATGGAAAGGTGAGGTAAGAGCTCACCGGTTTCCTGGCGACAGGAAATGCTCTGCAAACCCCGTCTGGAGCAACACCGTGAAGAGGACGCATTGGTTGCCCGCCAGTCCTCAGAGGTGGCTTGAGCTGCGCAGTAATGCCCAGCCTAGATAGATGATCATCCAATACAGAACCCGGCTTATAGGCTTGCTCAATACTGTAAAGCCCTGAGAAATCAGGGCTTTTGTTATGTGTGCGCGGTATGCGCTGCCTTACCAATGCAATTCTTTTATCTGGAAATAAATAAAAATAAATAGCATAGAAACCATTGACAGAAAATAAAGTAGAGTGTATGATAGAAAGTGAGCAAACGGTTGCACAAACAAAATGGAGGTCATGTTGTGTCAGTTACGATCAACGATATTGCAAAGGCTGCGAATGTCTCACCTTCAACTGTTTCCAGAACAATTGCAAACAATCCACGAATCAGCAAGAAAACCCGCGAACGCATTTTAAAGCTGATGGAAGAGATGAACTACCATCCCAATATGATCGCCCGTTCATTGGCGAACAAGTCTACAAAAATTATTGGGGTCGTCGTTACCGGTTCAACTGAAAAAGCCTTCCAGCATCCGTTTTTTCCAGAGATATTAAGCGGAATAGCGTCCATTGCATATAAAAACAAGTATAAAATTTTAATATCCAGTGTCAATAGTGCCACAGAGGAAAAGAAGGTTGTTACCGAGTTTGCAAAAAGCGGTATCACATCGGGCATCATTTTATTGGCTTCCAGGGTGAAGAATCCGTCGGTCGATGAACTGAAGCAGATGAAGTTTCCCTTTGTTGTTGTCGGAAGGCCGGAATCTGAACGGGAAGTTAACTGGGTAGACAATGATAATGTATGCATCGGCTATGATTTAACCAAACATTTCATCGAAAGAGGGTATAAAGAGATCGCTTTTCTGGGTGCATCTCCTGAGTTTAATGTAACCCTTGACAGGCTGGAAGGGTATAAGAAGGCCTTACAGGAACACAATATTCCAATCAGAGACGAACTGATCGTCAATGGTAAATTCGTTGAAGATACTGGATATGCGTTAATCCAGGAACTGATTGGCAGAGGGATAATGCCGAACGCAGTAATCGCATGTGACGTTCTGCTTGCTTTCGGTGTAATCAGATATTTGAACGAAAAAGGAATGAAGGTGCCAGATGATATCGCTGTGGCAGGTGTGAACAATGTTCCGCTGGACGAATACTTCAATCCCCCACTGACTTCAGTGGATGTAAATGCATTCAGCCTCGGTGCCAAAGCATTTGAATTGCTGCTGGCCGATATGAACAAGGAATATACAAGTTTTGACAGGGCTATTGTTCCAGCGAAGCTGATAGTCAGAAAATCTACATAATTCTTTTGCTTATATGCGCAAGCGTATGCACAATTTGGTAATATTCAAGGTAAACACTCGAAGTACATCAATTCACTAACATTTCAGTAACCATCTTAGCTATTCCGTGCGGCTTTCCGGTATAACATACGTTTTAGGAATGAGCACACAATGCAATTTGCAAAAGAAACTGGGCAAAATCAGTGTGCTCATAACCGACACATCATCTTGGGCAACTTTTCTTTCTGTTCGTATACGAAGACCAGGAGTCTTCGCAATAACATGATGTTTTAAGGAGGTCTTAGTATGTTTGAAGGTAAGGCAGGAAAAAGAACGTGGGTGTTTATTCTGGCAATGCTTGTGATGCTTATGATGTTCGCTGGTTGCACAGGCTTACCAGGAAGTGTAAGTTCGGATGAACCAACTAAAGGGGGTTCCGATACAGATGGCGGAACAGCGCAAATTGGTGACAGTGAGCTAAAGCCTGAACCAGGCGCAAAACTGAAGATATGGGATTCGGACGGGCCGGAAGGTGACTGGCTGAAGGTGGTTACTCAACAATTCGCTGCAGAATATGGCATCGAGGTCATCTTTGAGCCTGTAGAGCATACCGATGCGCCGTCAAAACTGAAGACAGACGGCCCGGCGAAGCTTGGTGCCGATGTTTTCTCCGCGCCCCATGATCATCTTGGTGGTTTGGTTAGCGCAGGGCTGGTATACCCAAACGATGTGGGAGACTCAAGTGAGTATCTGGACGCAGCAGTTCAAGGAACATCCTATGATAATGTGTGGTATGGCTTTCCGGTAGCGATTGAAACCTATGCTCTTTTCTACAACAAGGAATTGGTGCTAGAACCACCCGAAACCTTTGACGAGCTGATTGAATTCAGCAAGAACTTTAACGACATTGACAACAATCTATATGGCTTCATGATGGAAGCCTCAAATTTCTATTACGTATATTCCTTCATGAGTGGGTATGGAGGGTATGTATTCGGCAGTGAAGGCACCGATAAAAACGATATTGGCCTGGCCAATGAGGGTTCGGTAGATGGCTTGCTCTTCCATCAAGGGCTTAAGGAAATCCTTCCGCTAAACACAGCAGATATAAATTATGATATCAAAACCGCGCTTTTTAACGAAGGAAAGCTGGCTATGGATATCAACGGGCCCTGGGCAATACAGGGATATAAGGAGGCTGGTGTGAATTTCGGAATTGCTCCGCTGCCAAAGCTTCCAAATGGAAAAAACCCGGAATCCTTTTCAGGGATTCGCGCATTCTATGTTAACTCTTATACCGACTATCCCAATGCAGCAAAGCTTTTGGCCCAATACCTGACATCGAAAGAATTGCTGGCCGACAGGTTCTTGAAGACCAGCCAGATTCCGCCGCGCAACGATTTGCTTGAGGATCCCGCTATCCGCAATGATCCGCTGAATGCTGCCATTCTCGAACAGGCACAGTATGCCCAGGCAATGCCCAATATTCCTGAAATGAGCTCTGTCTGGACTCCCATGGCTACTGCACTGGAGGAAAATTGGAACAAGGGTGGAGACCCCAAAACGTTGCTTGACAATGCCGTGAGGGCCATTCAGGATGTGTTGGCCACCCAGAGTGAGTGAGGTTCTCCTTTTTGACTGAAAAGAAAGGGTAACCAAAGGTTATACGTCATAACAATCCTGGACAGTCTGTTACAGGATGTCTGTCCGGGATTGGTTACCCAATATGATTAAGGCTGGCCTTGTCCAATTTAGCTTTACAGCAAGCATGACAGTTCTGAAAACATCAATTGAATTGATTGTAATTCATATGACTGAAAAGAGAGACCCTGCTGACGAAAGGCAGGAGCACGGGTTGCTGATAATTGATAAGGCATGCTTCTTTGAAATTTGATGAAGGGGGCGAACTGGTATGGGCAGGCATTCCAAAAGGGCTGGAGCGCTTTCCATTCTGTTTATGGGTCTGGGGCAGCTATACAATAGGCAGATAATAAAAGGGTGCATACTGGCGGTTGCGGAGGCATTGTATATCATCATGCTTTTACCGTATACACTTAGCTGCATAAAAGGTCTTGTTACATTGGGAGATACGCCGCAGAGGATGGTTAACGGTAAGATTATACAGGGTGATCACTCTATATTTATGATGGTTTACGGCATTATTGCCATCATCGTATTGTTTCTGTTTGTTGTGCTGTATATCATCAATGTTCGGGACGCATTCAAGGTTGGAAAGAACAGGGATGAAAAGAAAAAAGTAAATTCATATAAGGATTCGCTCAGGAATTTGTCGGAGAAAGGGTTTGTATATCTTTTGCTAACTCCTGCAGGGGTTTTTACACTCTTTTTAACCGTAGTGCCATTGGCCTTCGGGGTCATGATTGCATTTACAAATTACTCCAGCCCGAATCATCTGCCACCCAGGTCATTGGTGGATTGGGTGGGCTTTCAGAATTTTATCAACCTGTTTCAAATTCCGTCCCTGGGGAAAACCTTTGCCGGAATTGCGCGATGGACACTGATATGGGCGTTTCTTTCTACCTTTACCACATTCTTTGTGGGACTTGTGTTTGCAGTAATCATCAACGCAAATAAAATTGTATTAAAGAAGTTCTGGCGGTCTATCTTCATTCTGCCTTGGGCGGTTCCTGGCTTTATATCCATATTGATCATGCGCAATATGTTTAATGGCCAGTTCGGCCCGATAAACAAATATCTGACCAGTATCGGCATTGGTGCAGTTCCCTGGCTGGCTGAACCTTTCTGGGCACAGACCACCTGCATACTGGTCAATTTGTGGCTGGGGTTTCCATATTATATGGCAATGATGTCAGGCGTATTGACTGGTATCCCGAGAGATCTATATGAAGCGGCCTCCATTGAGGGTGCGAACGCACGCCAACAGTTCTTTCAGATCACGCTCCCCATGGTTCTTTTCGCAACTGCTCCATTGGTTATCAATGGTTTTGCCTATAATTTCAACAACTTCACACTGATTTACCTGCTGACCAACGGCAACCCAGCCAACAATCAGTATTTTTATGCAGGACATACCGACATTCTGCTTTCATGGTTATACAAGCTCACCCTTGAGCAAAATCAATACCATATGGCAGCGGTTGTGTCCATCATCATATTTGTCTTCATCACAATCATATCCGCATTTAATTACATGCGTACACGATCATTCAAAGAGGAGGATATGGTGCAATGAGTTTTTCGAAAGTAAGGAGAATCATCGTTCGTTTTTTTATCTATGTCCTTCTGGTATGCACAGCGGTGACATCCATTTATCCAATCTTGTGGATCATGATGTCCTCATTTAACCCAGGCACGGCATTGTACTCCACAACCCTGATACCCGAAAGGTTCACGCTGGTTCATTACAGAGAGTTGTTTCTTGAGAAAGATTTTGGGCTGTGGTACATAAATACGTTAAAAATTGCTTTTTTTACGATGATCCTGGCCTTAGTACTGGTCATTTTTACCGCATATGCGCTGTCTCAGTTTCGATTCAGGGGGCGCAGAATGTCTCTGATGGCCATGTTGATCCTTCAGGCGTTTCCAGGTTTTATGACGATGATCGCGATCTATCTTTTACTGCTGCAGATGGGGCTACTGGATACCCATCTGGGTTTGATTCTTGTATATGCCGGAGGTGCAATTCCGGGCGGTTCCTGGCTTGTAAAGGGCTATTTTGACGGAATTCCAAGATCTTTACCAGAGGCTGCGAAAATAGACGGCGCTTCCAACGCAACGATTTTTACAAAAGTGATGATGCCTATGTCCTTCCCGATTCTTACCTTTGTAGCGCTGTCCAACTTTATTGCGCCATGGATGGATTATATTCTGGCCAGGCTTGTTCTGCGCTCAGCAGATAAAAAAACGTTGGCGATCGGGTTGTATGAAATGGTTTCTGGAAGGATGAATACCGAGTTTACAATGTTTGCAGCCGGCGCTGTCATGGTGGCGGTGCCCATTACAATCCTGTTTATCTTTTTACAGCGTTTCATGATCCAGGGGCTTGCAGAAGGCGCATCTAAAATGTAGCCGAAAAAATATTGACAATATGCTCGTCCCACACGGCTCGACCCGTAAGATAAGGCGCTTTCAGCGCCTGCGTTTTGGCGCACAATTCGCGCAAACGCTCTTTGAATGGAGGATTAATCATGGTCTTTGAAGCTGTTTTTCACTCAACGGGCTCGGAATACTGTCACGCCATCGACATCCACACCATTGTCATCCGGTTGCGGGCGAAAAGAGGAGACCTGACCCGATGTGTGGTATGTTATGGTGACAGAGTATACCCAAGAGAGGTTGTACGTGTCGATGCAGTGGAAATGTCCGTGGTGGCTTCGGACAGCTGCTTTGACTATTTTGAAGCGATCATTAAAACTGATCTGACAAGGGTTTGCTATTATTTTATCCTATCAGACGGTAAAATGTCTGTTTATTACTATGGCAATGCATTTCACCAGAAACTGGGGCACAACAGAAATCAATACTATCAACTTTCCTATATCCGGCAGGAAGATATCGTTGATGTGCCTGAGTGGGCTAAATCAGCCGTCATTTATCAGGTTTTCCCAGACAGTTTTGCCACAGGACGCAACTATATTGCCGCAGAAGGGAAAACGATCCCAATGAAATGGGTGACCGATAGCGGCATATGTACAGCGGAACACATTATCCCCTTCACAGCGATTCAGATGCCGCCGAATCCGCCCGGGAGTGCGCTCGGTACGGGTGCTGCAGCCAACAGCAATCACATCTTTTGCAAAAGCGACCAGGGGGGAACCCTCAGGGGGATCATCGAAAACCTGCCCTATCTGAAGCGTTTGGGGATCAACTGTCTGTACCTTACACCAATTTTTACTGCGGGAGAGTACCATAAATATGATACGATCGATTACTTCAGTGTGGATCCCTGCTTTGGGGACCTGAAAACACTGAAGTAGCTGGTAAAAAAATGCCACGGTTTGGATATACGGGTCATCCTCGACGGTGTGTTCAATCATTGTGGAGCAGATTTCTTTGCCTTCCGGGATGTTTTAGAGAAGGGAGAACAATCCAGGTATAAAGACTGGTTTTTTATCAAGGATTACCCGGTGTGCTGTGACAAGCAGAATTATGAATGCTTCGCCTATGTCAGCAGCATGCCAAAGCTGAATACCGGTAATCCAGAGGTTATGGCGTATTTTATCGATGTGGGAACTTATTGGATAAAAGAAGCGGATATCGATGGCTGGCGGCTGGATGTAGCCAATGAAGTGAACCATGATTTCTGGCGGGCATTCCGAAAAGCTGTCAGAGATGTGAAGCCAGATGCGTTCCTGATCGGGGAAATCTGGTTTGACGCCAGGGAATGGCTGATGGGTGACCAGTTTGACTCGGTAATGAATTATGGTTTTATGGATACCTGCGCCGATTTCTTTGCCAAGGGGATTATCAACGTGAAGCAGTTTGATGACAGAATGAGCTATCTGAGAATGCGGTATAAAAAAGACATTCAGCAGGTTCAGATGAATCTTATTGACAGCCATGATGTTCCCAGGTTCCTGTCAAAGGCGGGAGGAGACATCAGAAAACTAAAACTCGCGGTACTTTTCATGATGACCCACGTTGGAATTCCCACCGTGTATTACGGGGATGAGAAAGGCCTTGACGGGCTTTGCGAGAAGGATTACAGAAAACCCATGCAATGGGGCGAATCCGAAACCTCAAATCAGCTTTTTGAGTTTTATCAAAAGCTTATCACGATCCGGAAAGAACATATGGATCTGATGACCGGAGATTATATCACAATAGACAGGGAACTGGTCTGTAACACGATTGTCTATTTCAGAGAAGCTAACGGCAAAAGGTTGTTTGTAATCATCAATAACAGCGAGTCGGTGGTTCAGTACACGCTGGATGTCCGGTACTGTAAAAAAGGTGAATCCAGGCCAGAGCTTCCAGACAAGCATGGCTATATGGCAGAGCTTATAAGTGGAAAAACATACATGCTTGAAGGTAATGCAGTTACAGTGACGCTTGAGCCATTAAGCGGAATGATTCTTAAGCGAATTGATTCGCTTTCAGATAGTGTTGAAAAAGAAATGGTGGATTAATGGAAAAATTAAAGCTTGTACTTAGGTTATTGAAAAATCGAAACAGTCTATCCCAGGGTTACTTTATACCAGAAGGATGGAATACCTGGGGGTTCACTGACTATCGTACGGAAACGGCCAGGCCGGGAGAGCAAAGGATCGATCCCTACGCTTTTTTTTCAGCATGCATAGAACAGATCCTGCTAAAAGCGGCGGCAAACAGAGACGTTCGAGAACGTGAAGGAAAACCCTTCCTGACGTCAGTTAACAGTGCAAATACTGCACAGCATATGTGCTTTCAATGTTCGCCGCAAAAATTGCCAAGCCCGTGCCGGCACTCCATTTACTGTATGCTTCCTCGGATGGTAACCGCATGGGATCATTATGATAAAGATAGAATCTGTTCAGGTACATTTATTAAGGCGCTATGCCTTCTCCCCTGGCTGAAAAGCATCGGAGTTGATATCGTTTCACTGCTTCCGTTTTTCGAACACAGTAATCGATACAAAAAAGGAGCGATTGGCAGCCCTTATGCAATAAAAAACATCTATAAAATCGACAGGAGCCTGCACGAGCCGTTGCTGGGTGAGTATTCCGAAGAGCTGCTGGATATACAGTTCATGGCATTTGTTGAAGCGTGCCATGCGCTGGGAATGATGGTGATGATGGATTATGCTTTCAGAACAGCAGCCAGAGACAACGATCTGATCCTTTCCCATCCCGAATGGTTTTATTGGATCGACAAGAAATATGCGAAGACCATTACCACCCCTTCCATCGGGATTACAACAGAGCCCGTGCAGGTTAATGATCAAACCTTTTCTGCACTGTATCATTCAGAGGGGCTGAAGGATTATCTGGGGAAGTTTGTGCACAATCCAAAGAAGACCAATGCAAAAAAGTGGGAAAGCCTTGTTGCAAGACATCGGAAAACCGGTGAAAACATTCTTGATCTGATCGAACAAGAATTCAATATGACCACAGTACCTGGCTTTTCGGATGTCTTGAATGATAATCAACCGAAGTGGACGGATGTTACCTATTTCAGGTTTTATTTCGATGTGAATGAGAAAGCTGCCAGATATGTAGATGCCCATCAGGCGCCATATATCATGCAGGATGGTGTGAAACTGAAGCTTTATCCCGGAACCCAACCCAATACCGGGCTGTATGATTACATATCAGGGGTTATCCCGTACTACAGGGACAAATACGGAGTTGATGGCGCCAGGCTGGATATGGGGCATGCGCTCCCGCAGGATTTGAGCAGAGAGATTATAACCCGTGCGATGAACGGGGATAAGTATTTTTTGTTCTGGTCGGAGGAGTTCGATCCCGAAAAAGCAGTCGCAGCTAAAGAAGAAGGCTTTCATTTTATCACAGGAGAGGTTTGGGGGATATACAAGGAGCTTGAGAAGCCCGGGTTCAACAAAAAATTGCTGGGTCAATGCCTGCTGAAATCGGAACTGCCGGTAGTCGCTACCCTCGAAACACCTGATACGCCAAGGGCAGCATGGGTGCATCGTGATAAGAGAAAATTGGAACAGCTGATTCTATTGAATTGTTTTTTGCCCAATTCAGTGCAGTTTTTAACCAATGGGTTTGAAGTGATGGAAAAACAGCCGATGAACCTTGGGCTGGATAACTCCGAAAAGGGCAGGTATGTTTTAAACCCGGATGACCCAATGTATGGAAAGCTGGCGTTCTTTGATCCGTACCGCTTACACTGGACAAATGAAGACCGGGTATGGATGTGTGAGCAACTTAACCGTGCTGCGAGGATACGCAAACGATACCTTGACCTGCTGGCGGCTCGGGAAAATTTTATAGAGAAAACCCTGTGCCAAGATGAAGAACTAACCTTACTCTACTATTTTCATGAAATGTCAGGACGGGGTGTTTTTTTACTGGCTAACCGTAACTTTAGGGCAAGTGTCAGGTTCAGGCCAATAGATTGTTTTCAGCAGGAAGCCAAAAAACTCAGGGTAAATCTCGTTTTCAGGGATAGCCAATGGATTGCTTCCATAGATCAAGAAAACATCAGCAGGCAAACAAATGCTGTTATCAATGAAGGAGATGAGGGCTACGGGTTCTTTACCTGGGGAAGGGAACTGAAGCCGGGAGAAGTCATCATCGGGGAGGTATTTTATGATGAAGAAGAAAGATAGATTACCGCTGGTTGCCTATTTTTGTATGGAATATGGTCTGGATGAGGATTTCAGAATTTATTCCGGAGGATTGGGCATTCTGGCGGGAGATATTTTGAAAGCAGCTAAAGATGGAAATTATCCGATGGTTGGTGTAGGCATTCTGTGGCGACAGGGCTATGTATCGCAAAAGGTGGATGCGGATGGGAAGCTTTTGGACATATTTTCAGACTACCACTACGATTTTTTGGAGTATACAGGGGTTACAATAAAGGTTAAAATCAGGGGCAGACATGTTGGGGCGAAGGTATGGTGCTGCAAGAAATTTGGCAATGTACCGTTGTATCTGCTGGATACAAACATTCCGAAAAACCAGGACGCTTTATTGACAGGACAGCTTTATGGCTGGTTCTCAGAGGAACGGGTGGCGCAGGAAATGCTGCTGGGTGTAGGCGGTCTGAAAGCCTTAAAGGCGCTGGGAATAAAGCCGGATGTATATCATTTCAACGATAGTCACCCGGTTCCTGCGGGCCTGGAACTTATCCGACAGAAAATGGACGAGGATGAATTACCCTTCGAAAAGGCCTGGGAGACGACCAGAAACCAGATAGTATTTACAACACACACACCCGTTGTTGCCGGTAATGAAGCCCATGACCACGGCCTTTTGCAATATATGGGTGCGTATAACGGCCTGACGCACAGCCAAATGCTCCAGCTTGGAGGAGACCCATTCAGTATGACTGTAGCTGGTTTAAGGCTTTCCAGGGTTGCCAATGCGGTTTCAAAGCTACATAAAAAAACTGCCAACAGAATGTGGAAAGGGGTTTCCGGTGCGGCGCGGATCATTTCGGTGACAAATGGGGTACACAACGGCACTTGGCAGGACGAAAAGATCATTCAGGCGTACCGGGAAAAGACCGGCCTGCTGGAAGCCCATCAGGTATTGAAACGAGCCATGATGAACGAGGTGAAAAAGCGAAATGGAGTAGATCTTGATGAAAATATCCTCACGCTGGGCTTTGCACGCAGAGCAGCGCCATACAAGCGAAGTGCCCTGATCTTTACAGATGAAGAGATTGTAAAGCAATTGTTCCATCAGAGAAAACTTCAAATTATTTTCTCCGGCAAAGCCCATCCGAATGATCTGGAAGGGAAGGAGATCGTAGCGAAGCTTTTCCGAATGGCCAAAAAGTACCCTGAAAATGTCGTGTTTCTCCAGGATTATGATATGGCAATCGGACGGATGATGACCAGAGGGTGTGATGTGTGGCTGAATAATCCGATAAGACCAATGGAAGCAAGTGGAACATCGGGGATGAAAGCCGCCATGAACGGTGTTCTGAATCTGGGTGTCCTTGACGGATGGTGGCCTGAAGGGTGCGTCCATGGGGTTAACGGATGGCAGTTTGGGGATGGATATGAGGGAGAGGACTGTGACACGACGGATGCGGAGGCGTTGTATAAGGTGCTGATGAAAGAGGTAATCCCCACTTTTTATGATGATAAAAAGAAATGGGAAAAGATGATGGCAAAAAGCATTGAAATGTCGCAGTACACGTTTTCCGCGGCAAGGATGGTCAAAGAATATTATCAAAAGATATACAATCCATAGTAAACCAGAGGGGCCGCTTCCTCTGGTTTTTTACATCGTCAAAGGCATTCAAACCTATTGCCGTTCTTCAGAAATTGTGTAACAATATATAGTAAAGTTGAAAAGACGGGGAGGATTTCTATGGATATGCATACTGTGCCAGTGAACGATTTTATGAAACAGCTGTCATCAAAAGCGCCTGTTCCAGGCGGTGGTGGTGCTAGTGCACTTATTGGTGCGGTTGGTGTCTCTCTGTGCTCCATGGTCGCGAACCTAACCTCTGGAAAGAAGAAATATGCCGAATATCAACATGATCTGGAAATGATCCTATCCAGGACACAGGAATCGATAGATCGACTGCTGAAACTGATCGACAAAGATGCTGAAGTGTTTGAGCCCCTATCTGCAGCATATGGTATTCCAAAGGAAGATCCGAACCGGGATGCTGTTCTGGAACAAGCTCTTGTTGCCGCTTGTTCTGTTCCGATGGAGATCTTGAAGGAGGTTTCAGAAATTCTTGATGTTATCGTTCAGCTTATGGTGAAAGGCACAAGACTTGCTATCAGTGATGTGGGAGTAGCGGCATCTGCGTTGAGGTGTGCAATGGAAAGCGCGATCTTGAATATCTATATCAACACGAAACTGATGCGGGATCGCGAATATGCCCAAAAGACGAATATGGAAGCGCAAAGAATACTGAGTGCCGGGGTTAAAACCTGTGAGCAGGTATACCGGCAGGTATCGGACGGGCTTATGGGTTAATCCGTGCAACAAGTCTTACGATTACAGGAATGGAGGGTATTATGCAGGAATTAAGAGGAATGCCGGTTGTTAATAGTCTTGCGGAAAAGTTTAAAAGTGATATCGAGAGGCTGAAAGGCGAGGGGATTGTACCCAAGCTGACGGTGGTACGGGTTGGTGAACAAGCCGATGATCTGGCATATGAAAAGGGTATCATGAAAAGGTTTTCTACTGTTTCGGCCATTGCAGAGGTTATTGCGCTTCCGGTGGATGTTTCACAGGAAGAGCTTGAACAAACCATTCTCAACCTAAATGAAGATACGAGCGTTCATGGCATTCTGCTTTTCAGGCCCTTACCGAAAAACCTGTCAGAGGACAGGATCAAATCGATTATTGCGGAGGGTAAGGACGTCGATGGCATGGGGATCAATAATATTGCTCATGTGTTCTCCGGAAATAAAATCGGTTTTCCGCCATGTACGCCCCAGGCAGTTATTGAACTTTTGGATTTTTATGGGATCGACCTGACCGGTAAGAAAGTAACCGTTGTCGGACGCAGCATGGTTACAGGGAAGCCTCTTTCAATGCTATTACTGGGGAAAAACGCCACGGTTACGATTTGTCATACCCGAACGAAGAATTTGTCCGAAGAATGTAAAAAAGCAGACATCCTGATAGCCTGTGCCGGCGTTGCAAAAATGGTGAAGGAAAGCTTTGTTCATCCAGAGCAAATTGTTGTTGATGTGGGCATAAATATGGATAATGGAAAGCTGTGTGGCGATGTTGATTATGATGCGGTTGCCGGAATAGTTAAGGCCATTACGCCGGTGCCGGGTGGCGTCGGGACTGTAACCACCTCTGTTCTACTAAAGCATACCATTCAAAGTGCGATGCGAAAGTAAGCCATCGCAATAACCCGGAAGAGCGGGAAAAGGAGTTGTCATTTATGACCAGCGAGAAATTGAAAGAGATCCGGAATAACCTTGCCATGCTTCCGATGCTTCGAAATAGGGCTGAAGCGCTGCGTATCAAGCTTAAAGAAGCGGAGGATATTGTTAAGGCAAAGCTGGAATCTTATGAAAAAGAAAAAATGGATGTAGAGAATTTGAAGAACAACACCTTATCCTCAACGATACTGAAGCTGCTTGGGAAATATGAAGGAAAGCTGGAAAAGGAATCCCAGGAAATCATTCAGGCGAAAATTGAATATGATAGGGTGAGCGACAGGGTAAAAGAACTTCGCCTTGAACTGGATGAAATAAATGACAGAATATGCAACCTGAAGGTGGATCAACGAACCTATGAGTCCGAGTTAAAAAGACGTGAGCAGTTGATCATGCAACAGATGAATGATGAGGTTTCTGCACAGTACAGGAGCCTTGAAGAAGAAAGGGAAAGGCTTGAGAGCCAGCTTGTTGAAGTACAGGAAGCAATCCGTGCAGGCTCAAGAGTTAAAAGCACTGCACGAAGTGTCATGCAGCACCTGGAAAGTGCTGAAAGCTGGGCAACCTACGATGTATGGTTTAAGGGAGGCATTATAAGCCACATGTCAAAATACAACCATATCGATAATGCTGAATCCGATTTTAACCGGTTATCCTCCCAGCTGAAGGATTTCAAAAAAGAGCTTTCGGATATCGATATACCGGAGATTCCCGGAATAGGAGGTATA
Source organism: Clostridiaceae bacterium (assembly GCA_012522505.1). GTDB lineage: Bacteria > Bacillota > Clostridia > DSM-8532 > DSM-8532 > JAAYJG01. The sequence goes on along the minus strand of JAAYKJ010000213.1, from coordinate 13,305 downwards.
GATTCGACGACAAGAGTTTTGGATTTTTGGTTTGATAATATTTTTACCGATTTGAGAGTCCGCGATCAAATCCGAAACGACTCGGAGCAAATACGGAAAATATACGGAAATGTTGATAGAGCAATATCCAAAATTGAGAGCAGAAAGTCAGAAATCCATCGGATACTGGATGCCCTTGAATACAAAAAGAATGAGCTCATCATTTCATCGCAGCCCTAAGGCTTACGATGGTAATATCATCGTTTGGTTTTTGTTGGACGAGTTCATTTTTGTTGCTTGCGGTTTTCATTCAATTATTATAACATGATGAAAAGGCTTATTCCATCCGATGCAGCTGAAAATGATGGAACTAAGGGGGAAATAATGGAGACAGAGAAAAAAATTGCGGTACTGATTGATGCTGACAATGTTTCAGAAAAATATATCAAGTATATTTTTGACGAGATTACCAATCATGGAATCCCTACCTATAAAAGAATCTATGGGGACTGGACAAAACCTCAGCTTACATCCTGGAAAAATGTGCTGCTGAATTACTCCATCACCCCCATACAGCAATATAGCTATACGACTGGCAAGAATTCAACGGATTCAGCGCTGATCATCGATGCCATGGATATTCTATACTCAAAGAACGTGGATGGTTTCTGTATCGTATCCAGTGACAGTGATTTTACCAGGCTTGCAGCCCGGTTACGGGAAGCCGGCATGTATGTGGTTGGCATGGGGGAAAAGAAGACACCAACCCCCTTTATCTCGGCGTGCGAAAAGTTCAAATATCTGGAGGTTCTGGCTTCTGTAAACGTCAAACCGATAGAGCATGTGAGTATGAAGGGCAAACAGGAAGAAACCAAGCCTGGTACATTGGGAATTGAAAAGCTGACTGAGGTAATTAAAACGATTATCACCGAGATATCTGACGAAGATGGGTGGGCTTTTCTGGGTGAGTTGGGCAGTATCCTGAATAAACGGTATCCGGATTTTGATACAAGAAACTACGGCTATGCAAAGCTTACGCCATTTGTCTCTTCTCTGAAACAGTTTGATATAAAAACCGTAAAAACAAGAAACCGGAGCATCAACTTGAAATATGTAAGGAACAGGCCCAATTAACTGTACATGTTTCAGTCGCAAAAGCATTTCATCGGGATTTCGTTCACAGTGCGGGAGAAATTTGCATGGAATTCTGCGAACAAGGATGTAAACATCTGTAATATTCTGCGTTTGATCAGACAATTTGTTTATCGCGGAAACACCTGCCTGGATAATAAAAAGAGGCTTGTGGATGAAGAAAACACATCGATGCTGAATATACTTTAGAATAGAATAACGGATTGTGTATAGTTCATAACTGAGGAGACCATATATGAAAACAATCGTCTTAACCGGCGGTGGAACATCTGGACATGTAAACCCCAACATAGCATTAATTCCCAAACTGAAGGAATGCGGGTACAACATTCACTATATTGGCTCAAAGAGCGGCATAGAGAAACGACTGATCGAACAGGAGAATGTCCCTTATCATGCGATACAGGCTGGAAAGCTGCGAAGATATCTGGATATGAAAAACCTCACCGATATCTTCAGGATCATGGGCGGGTTTTATCAGTCATTGGCGGTTTTGGGGAAAATAAAACCAGATGTGGTATTCAGCAAGGGAGGCTTTGTATCCTGCCCTGTTGTGTGGGCGGCCTGGATTAGAAGAATACCGGTTATCATTCATGAATCGGATATCACACCGGGTCTGACGAATAAATTGTCGGCCCCCTTCGCGAAAAAGATATGTTATACATTTCCCGAATCAAAGAAACACTTTGGCATCGATAAGGCCTGCCTCACCGGTCTTCCGGTACGGTCGGCGATCACCTCTGGAGATCGGCTGAATGGGTATAAACTTTGTGGTTTTTCCAGTACAAAACCGGTATTGATGGTTATCGGAGGCAGCCAGGGCTCTGAAAATATCAACAGAGCAGTGCGTGAGGCATTGCAGGAGCTGCTTGAAATTTTTCAGATATGCCATATTTGTGGTCAAGGAAATGTTAACCAGGAATTCGAAGGAATTAAAGGGTACAGGCAGTTTGAATATGTTAACCATGAACTTCCGGATCTGTTTGCAAGCTGTGATATAATCGTATCCAGAGCAGGTGCTACGACTTTGTTTGAGATCCTTGCGCTGAAGAAACCCGCACTGCTTGTTCCCCTGTCCAAAAATGTCAGCCGCGGAGATCAGATATTAAACGCCGAATCTTTTCAAAGGCGTGGATATAGTGAGGTGCTGTTCGAAGAGAACCTTTCAAAGGACGTTCTTATCGAAAAGTTATCCCAATTGTACCGGAACAGAAACCAATACACCGTTGCGATGCAGGAAAACTCCTCACAAAATGCCATAGACAGAGTTGTTCAGTTGATTCAGAAAGAAACTGAAGGCAATGCCTAGGGTTGTGTCAATCCAAACAAGGCCCAGGCATATTCAGTAAGATGCGTCTGGAATACAATAGTTTAAAGTTCATCCCAAAAGGGATCTCTTCATATTTTTGACGTTAATTTTTTACTATATACCATATCAAGGAAAAACATAGCATAAATATTTCCATCACATTCTTAAATCTGTCCAGAGTAAAATTTGTAAAGATCCTCTATGATTAGGTAGTAACAGCGTTAGAAAGTCATGCTGTTAATCGATCTAATTATTAAAAGGAGGGTTTTTTATGAAGAGGTCTTTATCGATTCTTGTAGCAGTGGTTATGCTGTTGTCTGTGGTTCTTATGGGTTGTACGCTGCCATCTGGCGGTGGTCCCGCCACCGGTGGTGGAGAGCTTATCGGTGTTGCGATGCCCACCAAATCCTTGCAGCGCTGGAACCAGGACGGTGAAAACATGCAGAAACTGCTGGAAAAGGCTGGGTACACTGTAGACCTGCAATATGCAGAAGATAGCGTTGATACGCAGTTAACACAAATTGAGAATATGATCACAAAGGGAGCGAAGGTTCTGGTTATTGCCTCCATCGACGGCGAATCTCTTGGTGGAGTTCTTGAAGAGGCAGCAGCAGAAGGTATTAAGGTCATTGCTTATGACCGTCTGATTAAGGGAACACCTCATGTTGACTATTATGCGACCTTTGACAACTACAAAGTTGGTGTAATTCAAGGGCAGTATATCATTGATACATTGAAGCTTGCCGAAGGAGAAAAAGGGCCATTCACCATGGAAGTATTCGGCGGTTCCCCGGATGACAACAATGCTTATTACTTTAATGGTGGTGCGATGGATACCTTAAAGCCCTATATTGACAGTGGCGTATTGGTTATCAAGTCGGGCCAGACAGACATGGAACAGATTGCAATTTCGGGCTGGAAATCTGAGGGTTCTCAGGCCAGAATGGATAACCTCCTGACTGCATTTTATTCTGATGAAAACATCGATGTCGTTCTTTCCCCGAATGACAGTCTTGCACAGGGTATCGTGGCATCTCTGAAAGCAGCAGGCTATGGCACTGCCTCTAAACCGTATCCGATTCTCACCGGTCAGGATTGTGACATTACAAACGTAAAACATATGATCGCAGGCGAGCAGTCCATGTCTGTATTCAAGGATACCAGAACACTTGCAGAAAAGGTTGTAGGAATGGTTGAAGCAATTATGAAGGGAACCGAACCCGAGATAAACGATACCGAGACCTATGACAATGGCAAAAAAGTGGTTCCGTCCTATCTGTGTGATCCTGTATTCGCAGATGTAAACAACTACAAAGAATTACTGATCGATACCGGATATTACGAAGAAGCCCAGTTAAAGTAATAGAGTTTCCTGAAAGCATACTGTAATGGAGTTCAGTGCTCCATTACAGTATGCAGGTTTACAGGAACATGAGCATCATACAGGAATGGAGCATTACTATGTCGGAATATATTCTTGAAATGAAAAACATCACGAAAACATTCCCGGGGGTTAAAGCGCTTGACAATGTTAACCTGAAGGTGAAAGAGGGGCAGATTCATGCGCTTGTTGGTGAAAACGGGGCAGGCAAGTCTACCCTGATGAACGTATTAAGCGGGGTTTACCCGTATGGCACCTATCAAGGGGATATTTACTTCAACGGCAAAAAATGTGTGTTCAGAAATATTCGGGAAAGCGAGAGAGTCGGCATTGCCATCATACACCAGGAACTGGCACTTAATCCGTATATGACAATAGCAGAGAACATATACCTGGGAAATGAACGAGCGAAAAACGGAATCATTAACTGGGACTTAACCAACCATCAAGCAGCGAAACTCATCCAAAGGGTAGGGTTACGGGAAAAACATACGGCGCTGATCAAGGATATCGGGGTTGGAAAACAACAGCTTGTTGAGATTGCCAAGGCATTATCCAAGCAAGTTAAACTTCTCATTCTTGATGAACCTACCGCCGCTTTGAACGATGAAGATTCAAACAATTTGCTAAACCTACTGGTTGAGCTGAATCAAAAACAGGGAATTACCTGTATTATCATTTCTCACAAAATCCATGAGGTTACCAAAATAGCAGAAGAAATAACCGTATTACGGGATGGAGCCCTGATTGAAACCCTCGTTAAGGGAAGGGATGAAATCACAGAGAACCGAATTATTAAGGGGATGGTGGGCAGAGAACTTGTAAACCGGTTCCCGGCAAGAACGCCTAAAATCGGTGATATCGGGTTTGAAGTAAAAAACTGGGTTGTTTACAACCCTCTTGATGAAGAAAAAATTGTGATTAAGAATGTCAGTATGAATGTTAGAAAAGGCGAGGTTGTAGGTATTGCAGGTTTAATGGGCGCTGGAAGAACTGAATTATGCATGAGCCTTTTCGGAAGAGCATATGGAAAAAAGATCAGCGGAAAACTGATTAAGGATGGAAGGGAACTGAGACTGAAAACAATCCGTGAAGCGATAGAGAACGGTTTGGCCTATGTTACCGAAGACAGAAAAACAGCAGGGCTGATCCTGATCGATGACATAAGAAGAAACATTACACTTTCAAGACTGGATAAAATCAGCAATAACAATGTGATCGATGATAATGTAGAGATCAGGGCTGCAGAAGAGCAAAGCAAGCTGTTAACCATTAAATCTTCCGGAATTTATCAAAAAGCGGGAACCCTTTCCGGAGGGAACCAACAAAAGGTTGTTTTGAGCAAGTGGATATTTTCCGAGCCGGATGTTCTGTTTCTGGATGAACCTACACGAGGCATTGATGTAGGTGCAAAGTATGAAATTTATACGATCATAAACCAGCTTGCTGAGCAAGGGAAATGCGTTGTAGTAGTTTCTTCGGAATTGCCTGAGATTCTGGGCATCTGCGACAGAATTTATATCATGAATGAGGGAAGAATTGTCGGAGAAATGGATAAAGAAACGGCCAACCAGGAGAGTATTATGAAGTGTATCTTAAAATCCTCCCAGAATGGTTCAGAATCAGCTTCATAATAAAGATGTTCATTTCCAGGTAAGCACGCTTAATTTATGGTTTTCTTATTTCAAAGAGAAAAACAGACTCATTTGCAACCTGTGTATCAGGCATTCTACGAAGGAGGTCATCAATAAAGCGAGGCTTTGGGTTTTATATAAATGCAGCAAGTCGGACCCGCCACAAATTGAAGTGGGGGTATTGATACTTCGAACGATTTATCAGTAGAGGGAAGGATGCAATATGGATAAGTTTAAAGAGAAATTGAGACAGTATGGAATGTTGATTGCATTAGTGGTCATCATGATCATTTTTCAGATATTAACAGGGGGGTTATTCAAAGGAATTCTGTTGCGGCCCATCAATGTATCTCGATTGATTCAGCAGCAGGGCTACATATTAATTCTTTCCATTGGAATGGTGTTCTGTATATTAACGGGCGGAAATATCGACCTTTCTGTTGGATCCATTGTAGCGATGGTTAGTGCGTCTTCAGCGTTGTTCAGCGTGTTCCTTGGAATTCCCGTGGTTATTTCCATTTTCCTGGGGCTGGGGTTAGGGCTGCTGGCCGGAATGTGGCAGGGCTTCTTTATCGCTTATGTAAAAATTCCCGCTTTTATCTGTACACTTGCCGGTATGTTGATTTTCAGGGGTATAAACAACATCATTCTGAACGGGAAGACGATTATGCTGCCCCAACTATATGTGACCATCGCCTCTGGTGTTATTCCTGATATCTTCGGGAGTGGAGACGGATTGCATGTAACCACCGTTATCATTGGTTTGATATGTGCCGCGATTTATGTTGCGAGGGCAATATCCACCCGAAACAGAAAGAAAAGATATGATTTTGATGTGGGGTCTAATGGTTTCTTCATTGTGAAGACAATCCTTCTTGCCGGTATAATCATCCTGTTTGCCTTATGGCTTGCATTGGCCAATGGGCTGCAGTATGTTGTCATTCTGCTGATAGCATTGATTTTGTTTTATACCTTCATTACCAATAAGACCGTTGCAGGAAGACATGTGTATGCTTTGGGAGGAAACCCTAAAGCGGCAGCGCTTTCGGGTATCGATACCAAAAAGGTGATGTTCTGGGTATATGCCAACATGGGTTTGCTGGCTGGTTTGGCAGGGATCATTTTTGCAGGGCGCCTGAATTCAGCAGCACCGACCGCAGGCAAGGACTTCGAATTGGATGCCATCGCAGCCTGCTTTATCGGCGGAGCGTCTGCATCCGGTGGTGTGGGAACAATTATCGGAGCTATCATCGGTGGTTTTGTTATGGGGATCCTGAACAACGGTATGTCCATTATGGGAATTTCAACATTCTGGCAGTCCATCGTAAAAGGGTTGGTTTTGCTGGGCGCTGTAGCATTTGACGTTTTCACAAAATCCAAGGCCAAGGCAGCCTGATTGGATGATAATTAAGGATTGCACTTGTAAGTCATTGAGGGCGCTTTAGCGCCCTTTCCTTACAGCAGCGCACATATTGAGCTGTGATTATTCAGCAGAATACAAAGAGTACATCTCTTTGCTTTTTTTATATATACGATATGATTTTCATATAAAAAGGAGTATAATGGAAATAAAGCTGAACAAGCCTATAGGAAAAGCGCTTTGGAGATTGGGAACATAATCCTACGAATTGCAGTATGTCAATCTAAGGCTACCTTCATGATATAAAGGAGTAAAATCATGAAAAGTGACCACAAGAAGCTGATCCAGCTAATTGATAACAATGAGAAATTCAGCCTTTTTTTCAAGGTAATGATCATCATCTTGTTTCTGGTTCTTGTTTCAGCTTTCGCTGTTTCTATAACTTATTCCATGGTTATGGAAGAAAATTTTTATAGGAACAATAAAGTAAGCAAAGCGCAAACCGAATATAAGAAAGATTTTCTTGTGGTGATGTATCAGAACTCCAATGACTTCCTTTCCAGGTTCCAAAGGTCCATCATCGAAGAGGCTGAAAAGAAGAAAATCCGCATTGACTTTGTAAATGTTGAAAGTATCGGTGAAGCTATTGACGCCATCAACACAGCAGTCGCCGCCAAAGTGGACGGCATTATTGCCCAGGGGATATATGATGCAGACTATATACATGCAATTAATCAGGCCAAGGACAAAGGTATTGTCGTGCAGTTTGTTTATACCGATGCAAGAGGAACCGCCAGAGACTACTTTATAGGCTATAATCCATACGACCATGGAAAACTGGTAGCCCGCTGTGTCATCGATGAAATGCCCGGCAGGTTGTCCAATGTTGCCTTAATGGTGCACAGTGTTACCGATGTTGAGAAGGATGTAACCGGAAGCCTGACAATAGAGGGGTTTAAATCGGTAATCGACAAGCATCCGACTATCAAAATTGCGGATATTGTTCATACAAGCTATGATCTGTTCAGTGCCGAGGATGCGGCTTATGATATCCTGACACGTTATCCGGACATTGATGCGATTATCTGTACCAGCGAGAAGGATACCTTTGGTGTAGTACAGGTCATCATTGACATGAACAGGGTTGGCAAAACCAAGGTGATTGGTGCCGGTATATCGAAGGACATTTTGAAATACATTGAACTGGAAGTGATCGCAGCTTCCTTCGACATGAACCCTGAAATCATGGGCGAAAAATCATTGAACATCATGCTGGGGGAAAAAGCAGCCAGTGATTTTGCTGAAATTCCAATTACAACGGTAAAAGCTGACAATGTTCACTTCTTCAACAAATAAGAGCTGTTAAATATAATGTGGCCTGTGAAAAATGTATTGCATTCCTTATAGACCACAGCCGGGTTTGTAATACGACAAGAGTATCCTGGATCAAAAAATGGAAGTGATATTCTGTGTTCTGCTCGAGGGGAATCATGAAATGGAAACAAAAGATTAAACTGAATACGATCCGAAAAAGAATGCTGTTTTATTTTCTGTTGTCCATCCTTCTGGTCAGCTTTGTCAGTGTATACCTGTCGGTCAATTCCAATTCTTTTTTCAGAAAAATAGATGCCATGTTCAACGCAAGCAAAAGCCTGGAGGATATGCAGAATTATCTGATTGAGGCAGAAAGAAATCTGGTCCTTTTCATTCAGACCAAGGATTCTGACAGCAAAAATCGCTACCAGCTGAACATGGATCAGTTGCATGAACTTGCAGGAAGGATTGGTGAAACCTTATTGGCTGATTACGACTACTCCGACCGGCTGATAAACCTGATTGAGACCTTTTCTCAGAACGCGGCTGAAGCCATAGAAGCAAAACAAGGCCGGGATGCCAACGCAATAAGGGAAAAATACATTGAGGTTCATCAAACCGGAAAGTATATCCTGGAAGAAATACAGGAACTGAATTTGCAGCAGTTGAAACGGAACACGGAATATTATGCCGCACTGTCCAGAAACAATATCATCGTGGAGAAGGCGAACCTTGTCATGATCATTGATATCCTTGTCCTGTCCTGCATCATCATTTTCTACATAACATACAGGATGACCGATCCGATTATGAAGCTTTCCCATTCCGCAGAGGAGATTTCGAAAGGGAATTTTGATGTGGATGAAGTTATTGTCGCAAGCGATGACGAAATCAAGGTCATGGCTGAAGCCTTCAACAAAATGAAAGCCAGCGTGCACAATTATATTGAAGCATTGCACAGCAAAGCAGAAATTGAGTCAAGGCTGATGGAAAAGGAAGTGCAGAACCTGAAAATGCAGACCCTTTTAAACAAAGCAGAATTACAGTCCCTCCAGTCTCAGATCAACCCGCATTTTTTATTTAATACGTTAAACGCAGGTGTTCAGCTTGCAATGATGGAAGATGCCGACAAAACCTCCTGTTTTCTCGAGAATCTTGCTGCCGTATTCCGTTACAATGTCAGGCGGCTGGATACTGAAGTTACGCTGTATGAAGAGATGCATAATGTCAAGGCATATATCGATCTGATGAAGGTGCGGTTTGGGGACATGATACAGTTCGGTGTGGAAATAGAAGACGAAGATATACTTCAGATATCCGTACCACCACTTATTCTTCAGCCAATCGTTGAAAATGCATGTATTCACGGGATTGGAGAAAAAGAAGAAGGGGGCAGTATTGTCATCCATATTTTCCGGGAAGGTGACCACAACCTGATTGAGGTTGTGGATAATGGCATGGGTATGAGCGAGGAAACCATTAACAGGATTCATCAGAAGGCTTTGGGGGAGGAAAGCTTTCCGGAAGAGGATCAAAAAGGCCATACTACAGGGATCGGCATTAACAATGTCATACAGCGCTTGCGAATACTGTATAAACGTGAGGATGTGATTCGAATTACCAGTATAGAGGGGGTAGGAACACGGGTGATTATCCGTATTCCTCAAAAGAGATAGATTCTGTATAATGATCCTTCCAGTGGGAATTTACTGTAGCGAATCCTGTAAATCAGGCTCAGGCTAAGTCTGAATCATACCGAGGGGGAGCGAAAAATACAAGGTGGGGGTTTTATGTATAAGCTTATGCTCGTTGACGATGAACAGATAGTCATTGACGCGGTTACACATATTATCAACAAAAACATCAAGAATGTAACGGTTGTAGCTAGCGCAAAAAACGGACGAGAGGCGATTGAAAAAGTAAAGGCGAACCATCCGGAGATCATTCTGATGGATATCCGTATGCCAGGAATAAATGGTATAGACGCCATTACAGAAATAAAAAGGCTCTATCCAGATATTCGTTTTGCCATTATATCGGCTTATGAGCAGTTCGAGTTCGCAAAACAGGCAATGGAACTCGGTGTGGAGCACTATATTCTAAAACCGATCAACAGAACGGCTCTGATAGAAACGATCCAGAAAATGATCCACCAAATACAGGAACAGACAGAGAAAAAAAGGAGGGAACTGGAAACCATAGAAAAACTGGAGAAGGTAATTCCCTATCTGGAGCAAGGGTTTATCTATTCCATCCTGCTAAATACCGAATTTGATGAAGAGCTTTTGAAATACATGGAGATATTGAATATGAACCAATCGGGTGGCTATATCATGATCATGCAATTCGGTGATGGAGAAAAGGCGGAGGCCCTTAGAAACAGAATCGGTTCCAGTATCATTGGTCATGAGAACTATCCGTATCTGCGAGATATCTTCAAGTTTAAATGCAAATGTATTGTCGGGCCTGTTTTAATCAACAAAATCATTGTATATATCTCTTCAGAGTGGATTGAAAACGAGTATGAGTTCCGGCTGCAAACCATACAGCTTGCTGGAGATATACTAGAGAGTGTTCAGAAAAAAATGAATATGGAATGCTTTATCGGGATCGGCAGCTGTAAAAGAAATCATGAAATTATCATTTCATACAATGAGGCGGTCAAGGCCTTAAGGCTGAATCGTGGCGAACCAATTTCGCACATCTTCGATGTTTGTGGAACAGAGCAAAGGGATATCCATGATATCCATGAGACAGGGAATCTGATGTCCAAAATAGAAATGGGGAACGAAGAGGGTGCCGTCGCTGCCTTTTCCAAAGCAATCGATAAACTCCTGCGTATCCAGGGTATCAGCTTTGAACAAAGACGAAATTTCTTGATAGAGTATATGGTTATGGTTCACAGAAAAGCAATCGAAGCTGAGGTATGCGAAGATTCCTGTATGAAGTATGATGATTATATCCAGGAAATGCTGTACATCGATAACATTGAAAAACTGATTTCTTGGTGTATGAACCGGATTAAGCATATCACTCGAAAGATAAAGGACGGAAAAACAAAGAATGGGAACCACATAATAAACCGAGCAAAAAGCTATATCAGGGAACATTTCAGGCAGGAGCTGTCTTTGGAGGAGATCTCAAGGATCCTGAATATCAGCCCGCAGTATTTCAGCAGGCTATTCAAGGAAGAGACGGGATATAACTTCATCGAGTATCTCACATTTGTCCGTATCGAACGCAGTAAACAATTGATGAACTCGACAGATATGACCATAAAGGAGACATGCTTCAGTGTCGGATACACAGACCCAAACTATTTCAGCCGGTTGTTCAAAAAAAACACAGGGCTTTCTCCTACCACCTATAAGCAAGAACCGGTAAAAGGAGGATAGAGAATGATAAAAAACCTGAGGAAAGCAGTGATTTTCATTGCTGGGATCATCTTTGTCATCATTGGCTGCTCCTGTTGTTCCATCGATAAAAACACTGAAGTAAAAGCCGATGATAAAATCATCATCGGTATGGTGTTGGATGGTCTTGTCATTGAAAGATGGCAGAAAGACCGGGACATTTTTGTATCAAAGGCAAAAGAACTGGGTGCCGAGGTCATCGTACGGAACGCGAACGAGGACACAGGAAGGCAGATAGAGCAGATCTATGCCATCATCGAGGAGGGAATCGATTGCCTTGTCATCATTCCCTATGACAAGGACGGTCTGTCCCAATGCATCCGGACAGTAAAAAAGAAAGGAATTCCGGTGATATCTTATGACAGGCTGATTAAAAATGCTGATGTGGATGCTTACATAGCCTTCAACAGCGTCATGGTCGGGCAGTTAATGGCAGGAGCGTTATACGAGAAAGTCCCGGAAGGAAACTACATAATAATCAATGGCTCCCAAAAGGACAACAACAGTTATCTATTTAACAGTGGCTTCAAGCTGGTGCTTCAGGAGGGGCTGGACAGCAATAAAATACAGATTCTTGATGAGGTCTGGTCAGACGATTGGCGTGAGGAGGAAGCATATAGCACCGTTAATAAAGCCATTCAAGAAGGTCTTGTGATCAATGCTGTCATCGGAGGAAACGACCGCCTTGCAGAAGGAGCGATCAAAGCGCTCTCGGAAAACAGGCTGTTAAGTGAAGTTCTTGTTGTAGGCCATGATGCAGAGCTGTCTGCATGCCAGCGGATCGTGGAAGGGACACAAGTTGCTACGGTCTATAAACCGATCAAGGTTCTGGCCGAAGGAGCAGCAGAACTGGCGGTGAATATGGCGAAGGGTAAAAAAATAGAGTATACACACACCATGAACGATGGCAAATATACAGTACTCACGATTCAGTATGATCCTATTCTGGTCACGAAAGACAATATGGTTGAAACCGTCATCAAGGACGGCTTTCATACGATGGAGGAAGTCTACCGCAATGTACAGAAGGACAGGTGGCCCGATTAGGAGGCAAAAAAGAAATGAAATCGAATTTTTCAAGGATCAAAAAGGGATATACGGTTGTTGGTCTAATTCTTTTGTTGATGCTTCTCACAGTCTGGGGTTGGTATTTGAAAACCAACCAGATTGAGGTTTTTGATGCCGGAGATCCTCCTGCCGATCCTACTCTTCGAACAGAGCGGAGCGATATCGGTTCAGTCTATAACGATAAGCAGGCAGACCCGGTTATATCAGTGCCACATCAAGATGAAGTTCTGTCCGAATCAGATGGGAATCTGGACGCCAGCAATCGGTTATCCCATGGAGAATCGGGCGGGGATAACAGCAATATCCCGGAGAAATCCGATATCGTGAACATCAATACGGCAGGGATGAAGGAATTGGTCTCACTATACGGTATCGGTGAAGTAAAGGCGCGGGCAATTATTGCGTACCGGGAGGACAATGGTTTATTTCAAAGTATCGAGGAAATCATGAAAATAAAAGGAATTGGGAAGGCTACTTTTGAGAGGATTAAAGACTACATTACAGTAGGAACGCAATATTCACCAGAAAACGATCCTGACTAAGTAATTTTTGCATTTCGATATATAATGATCTACAATTATTCATTGAAATGGGTTAAGATAGTATTGACTTGGACTTGCCATAAGTTTGCGAGCTTGTTCAGCTGAAACCACACAACAAACGTTTTTGCGAAGCAAAATTACGAACAAGGCGTT
>JAAYKJ010000212.1 GCA_012522505.1 Clostridiaceae bacterium | reverse complement strand
TTTTCTATGGTTAGTCTGGCAGCAACGATACCGTGAGCTCTTTTTATGCAGTATTACGGTATCGTTGCCCCGGATTTTTTTATGGAAAGACGTGCTTATTGCCATCCGTTCTCTGAAGGATGGTATGGGTATTTGAATCTTTAGTTAGACAAGACGCGGAACCGTCCCCTGTCTTTACGCCCCCTGTCTATACGAACACTTTTATCAAATTAACATAAAATAAAGTAAAAATAGTAAAGGGGCGGTGATTATGATAAAGGGAAAAATCAGTATTTGCTTAATCAGCATGCTTGTTGCCTCTGCGGCCTTTATTCTTGCTTTTGTATGCATAATTTCACTAAACGGGAATAGTACTTGTGATGTCTTATGTACCGCGGTATCCGTTTCAAATTCAGATGACGTTGTAAACAACATCGCTCTTGTTGTTCCGGCAAACAGCAGAATTACAAAAATTTATGCATCAATGCAGCAATTTAGTATTGCTCCCATCGATGGAGGGCGAATCAGTATCCTCACCGAAGGCGGAACAGGTGATACGATTTTTGCCCATCGTTTCGGAAAGGATCCGAGTATTGGCTCAGGAGGATATGAAACAATGCTCGTACAGCCTTTATATGTAGGGACGGAGGATGTTGAAGTCAGGCTATTTTCTTTCTTTGAGGAGAATTTACAGACAGCGTCATTTCTAGAGCTTACTGTTGTATATTGCCCGGCGGAAGAGTAATCCATAAGGCTACTGAAGCTAAATATAATTCACCAGTTATAAAAACAGCGCCCTTTAATCCAGGAAGAACTAAAGAGCGCTATATTTTCATCTGCATCACCTGGCCGGGATAGCAAATGGTAAAGCTATTCGTTTATTTATTCGTCCATTAAACAGTATCTAACGGCATTGGTTTCAGTGTCCAACGGAGGAACAACATCTTCAAGGTCTATTATCAGGAAGGCATCGCTGTTATCAGTTTCGAAAACATAATAATACGATATATCAGGCGGCGCATTGCCTTCTTTCCAGGTATCGCCATAGTCATTGCTGACTTTACTTCTCTGGTTTAAAAAAAAAATTTTATCGTCTTTTACAGTATATGTTCCGATTATTGAAGCCATATTTCCATAACCGGAGACAATTGATGATGTAAATGTACCGTCCTCTTTAAAAACATAGCGCTGTCCCACACCGGAGTTGTACCGGAAAGTCCCCTTGGTTACATCAAAAGTATGACCAATCATGCCTCCGTTTTGCCATATTCCGATAATGGAGGGGGTTGATTTCTGTGATTCTCCGGTTGTCTTTTCCTGACTTTGCGATAGCTCTTTTAAACTGTATTTTAAAGCATTTTTCTTGTCAGTAAAGGGCGGAGCCGCGCCTTCCTCGCCAAGCAGCAGATATTTTCCTGATTCATCCGTTCCAACGTCAAAATATGCCGACGCGTCCGGAATCGTTTCCTTTGTACCCCAGGTCTTTCCGTTGTCATCGCTGTTCTCGGAAGTTCTATTGGTTAAGGTTAGCACACCGTCCTTTATACTGTATCTGCCGGTAATCCAGATGGCTTCAGACCAGATTGCAAGAGCAGTATATGTTCCATCGGGATTGAAGGTATACATCATACCAAGGCCTGACATACCTCCCTCGTATTTACCTGTTTTGGCATTAAAATTCCCGCCGGTCAGAGTGCCCATAACCCAGGTTCCCGCAATTGACGAGCTGGTATTCCCCGACGTTGTATCACCCGAGGAAACTTTTATCTCGTCCATTTTGTCATAAGTTCGCACACCCATTAGCAGCGCAGCTTCTCTCGTCGCCATGCCGTAACCTGCAGCAGTTTGGGCGGGGGTGATTGCTTTAGGCATAAAATTGCCATTGTTGTCGCCTTTAATTATGCCCAGCTTCGACATAAACTTCGTCCCTTCCACCGCAAAGGATGAGATGTCTTCCTGGTCGGGGAAATCCTTAATGCCCGCTATGGAGTAGTCGCCGTCAGGATGTATCGCCTTGATGGTTCTAAAGAGCATCGTTGCGCATTGCTCCCGGTTGATTAAAACCTGGGGTGAAAATGTCGTGGCAGAGGTGCCTTGGGTAATCCCCAGCGCGAAAGCTTTTAGGATCTGTGGGTTATTTGTGTCTGTAAATGGATTGGAGGACGCCGGTGCGGGGCTTTTACCGGTCGTTTTTTCATAGAGAAGTAAAGCAAGCTCACAAAATTCCTCACGTGTAATGGGCTTTGTAAGATCCGCACCCTTCAGAATTTCGGGGATCAATCCAGAATCATCGGCTTTTTTCAATTCTTCCGTCGCCCAGGAACTGGCATTGCTCCAGGCCGGTATATTATGCGAAATGACATTTGAGAAAGGACTGTAGATGTTGACAGCATTCGAGCTGTTATAGTGTCCTGACTGCCTGTATTTTCTAAGGTCAAGGAAGTATCTGACCTTTATTTCATAGGCTGCTTCCTCATAGTGGTCTTTGTAGTCGTCAAAATAGTTTGCTGTTTTAAACTCGATTGATTCGTTGGAAACCCACCAGTAATGAATATTCTTAAAATCTTTGTCTCCCTGTTTGCGAAGCCATATTTCCGCACCAATGGAGCCGCCGGCGGCCGCATTCAGATCTCCTATGTCCTGGGGCGGTTTATCCAGCTTGACCGCTAAAAACGGCGTATCGCCATGCATTGAAATCTCCGCTCCTTTGAGGGTAGGAGCATGGTTTATCATCTTTTCGGCATCAAGCTTAACATTCGCAGAGAGTACAAATTCTTTTGACCATGGTGAAAGCACATATGTATCGCCATTGTCAAAGGACTGGGCAAAGCGTGCCCTGAAAGTAATGGTATTGCTGCTGAAATAATCCCAGCCTGAATCGCTAATGGCATTGATAACCGCTTCGTCTGAGAACAAATGCGAAAGGTAGGCAACACCGGAACCGGCGTAGCATTCTCCATGCCGGCAGGGGATATAATACCTGTTTTTTTGGCTATCGGGCACAGTCTTTGGAGAATCCCAGGCCGATGTATACTGCCAGCTGCCATTATTGATTTTGTCATCAACCTGGTAGTAAAGCGTTTTACCCCCGGAATATGGATCATCCGAATTATCCTCAACCTGACGTATGATATAATCCCTGATGCTGTCGGAGGCACTGATGTAAAGATTAAAACTGCTCCCGCTGTTATAGGTAACCCCAAAATGCGGGGGCGCATCCAGCGAGGCGGGGGGAGCCGCCGCTGATGCGAAACAGGGCGCCAGGCAGATGAGTATCGTTATGGCTGTCAGTATTGAGATAGGTTTACTGGTAATCCTAACACTGGTAAGTTTTCTTGAACTTCTAATCATAAGGTTTTCTCCTTTCCATACTATAAAACTTAAGTTTTTCTCATATACCGAACCACCCGGGGAAATACCATTAATGTATAAAAACGCCGTTCATACTGTTGGTGCTGCCGGGAGGGAAAATAATAGTTATTTATATTCTAATTGTATATAAAATGCGGTTTCAGGAATATCGAAATAACGCTGAGAATTTGTCAATTATGAGCATAGAAAAACCCTTGTATCCCGGCGGGATTCAAGGGTTCATTTTTCGTTTCAGGGGTCCGTTTTTCTGACAGGGATCATCGACTTTTTGATTGTTTTCGGTATCCGGACGGGGTCATACCTGTCTTTTCCTTAAAAAATCTTGTGGAATTGCCGGGATAGTCAAAACCGCAGGATATAAACGCTTCGGCAATACTCTTGTTATTGTCCCGCAAAGCCGTCTTAAGCTTATTGATTTTTATTTCCTGATAGTAATGGTAAGGCGTCATGCCGGTATGCTTCTTAAACAGACGGAAAAGTTGTGAAGAGCTCAGACAAACAAGCTTTGCAAGCCCGGCAGCGTCAAATTTTTCCCTCCAGTGATTTTCAAGGTACTCTCTGACCTTTGCCACTTCCGATCTGCCGCCGTAAACCCTGCTTGTAAAGAATACTCCCACAACAAATGCAAGCCCACCATCCGCATCAAAAACGGAAAAGTTAAGGATATCGGTGTAAATCATTTCAATATCGTAGACATTGCTTCTCGTCTTATACCACTCCCAGAAGGTTTCCAATGGTACTCTGATATCCTGAATCAGCACCATCTCCCCTTGAAATGTTCTGCGAATCTCATCGCGCAAACCGAATTGATCATTGACGAGCGGGTCACTCCTTAAATTGTATTTGCCAAGAATCAGGGAAGTATCCCGAACATTCCACATTTTAAGTGTTGCCTCATTTATAAATATGATGTCTCCGCT
>JAAYKJ010000211.1 GCA_012522505.1 Clostridiaceae bacterium | reverse complement strand
CTTCAGCTATGCCTTTATCTATATGTATCTGCTTTGAATTCCATATTTTATTCTTTATACTTATGATTTTTCGTTCGTTTCCCGGTTTTAAATCTCAAAACACTTTCTATTCATACAACACTGTAGAAATAATGTGGATTTATATTTTTTTGGTGTTCTTGACGGTCAATTTTTAATGTGTTACTCTGATTATCTCAAGTTTTGAAGTAAAAACACCAGGAAGCCAGTAACCATCAGCTTTTTGGTGTTTCGTCTACCTGTGGTACCGATACATATTTTAAGAAATTTTTTTCAGGTTGATTAATATCGTAGTAGGCGTCGAATCTGAAGCTGACTACGATATTTGTTGTTGAGCTCAATATTGAATACTTTCTCGCATTCCTGTAATATTTCATCATAGTAAATAAATTGCCAGGTATTCGTATCAAGATTTACACAATTATAGTTGCGTAGTGAATCTAAGATTCTTTTCACGGGATATTTGTTGCTAAGCCTCGTTTGGAGCAGCCGAATCAACACCAACGATGTAAAGCAGGTGGCGAAATGAGCATCAATATGTTCGTTTGTGCGTACGTATACAGGTCTTGATTCAAAATCACCCTTCGAAATCTTGAATGTTTCTTCAATCCGTGCAAGTCCACGGTATACCTCACGCATCTCTACGTCACTCATCTTCAACTCACTGGTTACAATTGAATAATACCCATCATATTTTTCTTCTTCCATAATCTTTTCGATGTTAAGTTCTAGTGTTTTGCCTTCTAGGATTTCACCAGTGTTTTTGTCGAAGGTGATATTTTTTACGTAAGCCGCTGAGCCTGCAGAAGTTACTTTATCATATCTTTTAGGATGTTGAATCATATCAATTGCCCGCTTGATCATAACTTCTCGATCCATTCGCTGCTTTTTTGCGTATTTTTCAGAGTAGTAAACCATTTGTTTTTGGTCAACACTAACGGATTTCTTCTTTTTCTTTTTACTGCCTGGTATCGTAAGATTGACTTTTAAGATTTTTGGATGAATCCGTGACTTGTGTATAAATGTAATTTCTTCTCCCGTATCATCTTTGAGTTTTAATCTTTTATATCCACCAGCTAGAACCCACTCCTTAAATTCGGCATCTGCACCTCGGATGGATTGTCCATAGACGTATCCGTCCCTCTGATTGTTAGCCCCTTTATTGTTCCCATTGAGGTAATAGATATTGTCAGATGTGTTTAGCCCCCGGTCTGCAACAAATATTATTCGGGTATCTGAAAACTCTGACTTTACACGGTTGATGATTGGACGCATATGTAACTTCTCGGATTCGTTCCCGGGAAAAAGATCGTAGGCAAGGGGAATTCCGTTCCTATCCATCAGAAGTCCCATTTGGACAATAGGGTCCGGACGGTGGTTCTTTTCAGGTCCACGTTTACGATATTTAGATTCTACTGTCTCTCCTTTTTCGTTGACAGGCTGGCCATCATTGTCGAGCACGTCCACATCTGGACGACCAATATCGAAGTAATAATTCGTGCAATCAAAGTATGCAACTGAAAGGTCACGTTCACAAATTTTGCTGGAGTGCTCGTAAAGCCACTTTTGAAGCGCTTCCTGGTTTTCATCGATAAGATCCAGGGCATGATATACATAATCCAGAGAAAATCCATCAAAGTTCTCGAAGTAGATGTCTTTATTCCCGTAGGTCTCCCTTTTTGAAGCAGGAAAAAGAACGCGAGAAAAAACAAGGAGACGGAAAATTAGCTCAAGGTCATATTTGTTCGAGCGATTTCTCGTTTTCACCTTCCAAAACTTATCAAGCTCAAGGTCACTATACAGTATCTTCAAAATTCCATACCCGATATTTTTTAGATTAGCCTCATTAACTTGTAAGATGGAAGACAGGTCTATGGTAAATAACATATTCTTGTCTGCTTTTTGTTTGAGTGTTTCTTTTTTTGCTAGTTCTGTAAAGTATGAGACTGGGTTAGGGTATAATCTCTCAAGTTCATCAAGACGACCAAGACTTTTAACCATACGTTGGCGTGTTTTCTGATCTTTGTAGTAAGATTCGTAGAAATACAAACGTGTAATGTTATTTTTTTTAATAGTTTTCAAATACATGATAGCATAGCCCTCCATTTCAACACTATTTTATCATATATCTAAAAATACCACAAGATACCACATGTAGAAAATTTGTATTCTTGACATAAAAAAATCCAGCAACCATAATGGTTTCCGGATCAATAGATTCATATTAAACTTAAAAACTCAGGTAAACATAACAAATAAAGACATAAAACAATAGTTTAATAAAAATATTGACAAAATTTAAAAAATGTAATATTATGGTACAACCAACAATTTACAAAAGAATTAATTACTACAAGTATATTCTGAAGAAGATAATAAAGGTACACAAAACAACATTTTTATGCAAAGTATAATAAATTAATCTAGTTAGTATTGAGGTGGAGAGTATGTTTAGAAAACTTTGGCATTTTATTTTATTATTATGTATTATGTTACTTTTTTTCTTTCCCAGATCCCTACCTGCGAGTGCTTTTCAGCAAGAAGATTCCTTTGAACGATTTGAAAGCAAGGTGTTTGCAAAAAGTAAGACACCTGAACAGTCTTCGCCTTCAGTACAATTGGAAATGTATAATAATTCGAGAGATAACACCTGCAATACAGTTTCTCCATGGTTTAAACTATATAACACAGGCACATCGGATTTAAACCTTAAAGATGTTGAAATCAGATATTTCTTTACGAATGATGGAGAAGAAGGTCAGAATTTCTGGTGTGACTGGTCAAATGTAGGCAGTTCAAAAGTAATTGGTTCTTTTACTAAACTTCAAACACCGATGGTTGGTGCTGATTATTATCTTCAAATCAGTTTTAAAAATGGAGCGAAATCAATTAAACCGGGTGAATATGTTGAAATCCAAAGCAGATTTGCCAAAACAGATTGGAGTAATTTTAATCAGCTAAATGATTATTCATTTAATCAAGACAGCAGTGTATTCATAAATTGGGATAAAACTGCAGTATATGTAAATAATGCGCTGGTTTGGGGATTTGAACCGCAAAGTCCTGCACCAACCCCTATTCCGGTTAAGAAATTAGACATTAAGATGTGCAATACAAAGGTTCATGATAAAACAAATACATTATATCCAAGATTTATATTGTCTAATTCAGGGAACGTACCCATAGATCTCCAGGAAGTCAGAATTCGTTATTATTTCACAATAGATGGAGAAAAAGAACAAAATTTCTGGTGTGATTGGTCCAGCATCGGGGCTTCCAATGTAACAGGCAATTTTGTAAAGCTTACTGAACCCATGGATAAAGCCGACTACTATATGGAATTAGGCTTCAAAGCAAGCGCGGGGATTCTTAAACCGGGGGATCAGGTAGAAATACACACAAGAATAGCAAAGTCAAATTGGGAAGATTACACCCAAACTAATGATTACTCATATACCGACTCAAAGCATGATTACATTTTGTGGAACAAGGTTACTGCATTTATCGGTGATGAAATGATCTGGGGTGATCAGACTCTTTTAGGGAAACCCATAATCTTCTCCGCAGAAGCCAATGAAAACACCATACGCTTAATCTGGTCACCTATAGAAGGCTATAAAAATTATGATATTGAAGATAGCGGAACCGTTGTTGGCTCGGTTTACAGCAATTCATTCAATCATATCGGGTTACCTGCCGGTACCTTTCATCAGTACCGGGTAAGAGTTACTACGAGCACGCTCATCGGTAGTTGGTCTGATTCCTATGATATTTGGACATTACCTGATATTCCCTGTGATATTGTTACCGAAGCTACAGAGAACACCATTAGTATTATATGGGGACAGGTCACAGGTGCTACAGGCTACGACATTGAAGTAGATGGAATTTTGTCGGAGGACGTTTCAAGTCCATTTGTACATATGGATTTGCAGCCGGGCACCATGCATCAATACCGTATAAGGGCTAAGAATTCAAGCGGTTATGGAGAATGGACTGAATTAATAAATAAATGGACGATACCAGATAGGGTATCAGAGCTAAATACATACGCGACACAGACAGTTGTCGTTGTTTCCTGGGAAGAAATTACGGGTGCCACCGCTTATGACATAGAATTTGACGGCAAGATGCTGGAAGAACTTCTTCCCTCGGTTTCAGTGACTGATCTTATGCCGGGAACACTTCACGAATATAGAGTACGTGCTAAGAATGACAGCGGTACCGGAGCCTGGAGTGAAGAGTACTCATATTGGACAATTCCCGATGTTGCAAACAAAGTTAGCAGCAGTGCAAGTGAAACTCATATAGAGATTACGTGGGATAATGTGATTGGTGCAACCGGTTATGATATTGAAGTGGATGGTGAAATCCTTGAAGATCAAGTCAGTCCCTATGCCTATATGGCTCTTGAGTCCGGAACAAGGCATACCTTTAGAATAAGAGCTAAAAATTCCAGTGGTATCGGATACTGGAATGAAGCACTTGAGGTTTGGACACTTCCCGGAAGGGTCGAGGGTATTGAAATTCAAGGCTTTCAGAATGAGATAATTATTCAATGGGAGCCTGTTCGAGGTGCTGCAGCCTACGAAGTGAAAGCTGATGATAACATCACAGAAATTTCTTCAAGTCCGTATATTCACGTGGGGTTTACACCAGGAACCCTTTATAAATATGTAATACGTGCTATTAATTCCAGCGGCGCAGGTGTGTGGAGCAATGAAGTTACCCAATGGACAATTCCGGATAAAGTAAAGAACACAGATCTGACGGCGACAGAAACGGAAATCACAGTTTTTTGGGAAGATGTGACGGGAGCAACCGGGTATGACATAGAGGCAGATGGAATTTTATACGAAGATGTATCTTCACCTTATCTGTATCAGGGTTTATCAGAAGGGTCAAAACACACCTTCAGGCTGCGGGCCAAGAACTCCAGTGGTTATGGTTTCTGGAACGATGAAATTGAAAAGTGGACAATACCATCAATACCGGAAGACATCACCATAACCTCCGGCGAGACATATTTATTTGTGGCATGGAATGAAGTTATCGGTGCAACTGGGTATGATTTGAAAATAAACGATATTCAACTGGAAGATGTAACAAACCCATTTACAAAGCCTGATCTGTTGCCAGGAACCGAATATTTTCTGACTGTGAGAGCCAAGAATGGCAGCGGTGCTGGGAAATGGTCCGAGCCCATACATGAATGGACAATACCAAGTGTTGTTGAAAGGCTTGAAATGCAAGCTTCACAAACTGATATTCAAATACGGTGGGAGAATGTTATCGGCGCTGCCGGATATGACATGGAAATAGACGGGCAGCTGTTAACGGACGTAGAGAGCCCGTATTTATATCAGGATCTCCAACCCGGAACAGAACACTCCATTACGGTCAGGGCTAAAAATTCAGGCGGCATTGGAAGATGGTGTGAAGCTCAAACCATATGGACGCTTCCTGGTATTCCAAAGAACATGAACACACAACCGGCAAGCAATTCAATAAAGATAGCATGGGATCCGGTTACAGGCGCAACAGGCTACGATATTGAAATATATGGGACAGCGGTTGACGTCGGATCACAGGAATGGTATGTCCATGAAGGAATAAATCCAAACAACCAGCAGACATACAGGGTTAGGGCAAAGAATTCCAGTGGCGCAGGGGAATGGAGCGCTTACATAGCAGAGACCACTCTGCCCGGCATACCATCATACATACGCACCGAAGCCACAGATAAGGAAATCATGATTTCTTGGGATGCAATACCTGGTTCATTAACTTATGATTTAGAGGTGAATGGAGCAGTTATAATCGGACTGGACAAGACAGAATATAAGCATAAAGGGCTTCAACCTAACACAGTATATGCGTATCGCATAAGAAGCAATGGGACTGGCGGCCCAACCGCATGGAGTGAAGCGGCAGAATGCTCAACATTGTTCTCCCCGCCTGACAGCATCGACGCTGTTTTATCAAGCACACAAATACACCTCTCGTGGAGCCCGGTTGAAGGAGCAGTTGGGTATGAAGTTGAAATAGATGGTCAAATATACGATAACGGCCGAAATGTTAGTTACCTGCACTCCGGGCTTGTGCCTGATTCGCAGCATACCTACAGGGTAAGGGCAAAAAATCACCTTACAAAAGGTTTATGGAGCCAACCATTAGTCAAATCAACACGTTTAGAAGCGCCCCAAAACATCTGTGGTGAATCGTCCGGTACAAAAATCATCGTAAGCTGGGATATGGTTAACGGAGCAGCGTCTTATGACATTGAGGCCGATGGACAAATCATTAGTAATGGGCTTAGCGCCCAATATCAGCATACAGGTCTGGAACCCAACAGTGCTCATACCTATCGGGTTAGGGCATGGAACAAAGAAGGCGCAGGGGAGTGGTGTGCACCGGTTGAATTATACACCCTTGTTGGGGTTCCATATGATATTCATACATTTTCCACGAGTACGGAAATAAATGTGCATTGGAATGATGTTCCCAGTGCTACCGGTTACGATATCATGGTGGATGGCAATATCTATGATAATGGTAACAGTACCTCATATAAGCATGCAGCAATTGAGCCAAACTCAATGCATCTGTACCAGATAAGGGCTAAGAGAGGATATGATAACGGAGAGTGGAGTGAAGTGATATCAGCTCGGGCTCTTGTGGGCTTTCCAACCGGTTTGGATACTGTTGCCTTCAGCCGCCAAATAAAGATTGCATGGGATGAGGTGAACGGAGCCACTTACTATGATGTTGAGATAAACGGAGATATCATTGCGAATATTACAGAAAATTGTCATACGCAAACTGATTTGGAGCCAAACACGATATGTAAAGTTCGGATCAGGGCAAAAAATGAGCTTGGTAACAGTGAATGGAGCCAATATGCAGAGTGTATGACTGCACCTGATATTCCTTCCGCTTTGACGGCGGCAGAGACGTCATTTGAAGTTGTATTGAACTGGAATCCCGTTGAAGGAGCAGTGTCCTATGACATTGAAGCAGATGGTATTGTAATATCTGATATTTTAGGACAAAGCTATGTTCATTCAGGTTTGAAGCCTAATACACGGCACACTTATAGAATACGGTCCCAAAACGAGCATACAGTAAGCGAGTGGAGTGACTATCTTACACAATTAACTACACCGGAGATAGCCGTTCCAACCCGAAAAGATGTGATATTCAATTTTGTGATAGTTGCGCCCCAAAAGGAAGGAATAAGCGAGCGTACTATCGTTGTTTCCTACAACCCGGAGGAACTGGAAGTATTCGATCTGTGTGCGTTAACTCCGCATCCGGAAACAGAGACAGGTTTAATAGAGGGTACGAATGTAAGCGTTGTCGAATTCATTCCGGGAAAAATCGTGTATAAAATATCGAATGCGGATAAGACAGTTGTTCAGATCATTAAGTTTTTATCGAATATGAGCGGTCACTCCAAGGTGACTTACACCATTCAATAAAAGGAGGGATCAACTGTGATAAAAAAGAAAATGAAAAACTTCAGTATAACACTTTTGTCGATATGCATCATTGGCCTAATGATGGGTAACTTTACTGTCCCTGTAAATGCGGAAAACAAAACCATGACACATACTTTTTCCAAAAGCAGCAACCGAAATAGAAGTCAAACTATAACAATTCCGGGTCTGGTAAGAATCACTTCAATGACGGTGAATACAGGTACAGTAACCTACAGTGTTAATGGCTATGAGGTCACTATAAGCTGTAAAAACGGCAGCTATGTCGATTACGATGAAGAAACAAAATATATAAGTAACTATGCATATAACACAGGTGAAACATATCCTCCCAATAAGTATTCTTATTCAAATGGAGATTATTCTGGAACTCTTAATTTGCAAGACGTAAAAAACAGTCCTTATACTGTATCTGAGCAACAATCGAAATCTTTTAGTTATACATATGAAAATTATCGATCATGTGAATATGATGCGAATGGAAAGATCATCAGCCAAGGGAGTTTTTGGTATCAGGATTCGCAAAGTGTTTATCCAAAAGGATATCCAATAAATGAAGATGGATATAGCGGTAATATTCCTTATCAAGGCAGTTCAATGGTATATGAGGAGGTATTCAGTGCATGGCCTAATGGGGCGAAAAGATCTGTTTTGGAGCATTGGGAAGCAAAATTCCGCGGTACATTGTATAAAACAGTTGATGTGCAAAAAAACGATTATACTGGCTATTACAGTGGCACTGTCTATGGAGATACTACATATTACTATGCTTATACTGTAACAATCAATTATGTCACTAATTCCTCACCCGCAATAAATATCGTATCACCTGTACAAGACACAATCTTTAGTGAGGCATCCACGGCGTTTGTCCCAATCGCTTCAGTATACGATCCGGATGGAGATACCTTAAGCTGCAGTGTTTATATAGATTCGGAAACAACTCCCAGAGATACGAAAACCATATCGAACACGCAGACCGCACAGAATGTCAGTTTCAACGCGTTAAACCTGGGGAACCTGTCTCAGGGAACGCATACCATGAAATTCACGGTGAAAGACAATGAGCTCACCCAACAAGCCATCATAAGCTTCAAAGTCGATAAAACTGCTCCGGTTCTCGGAACGATTGATATTGCATCTACAAAAGATTCAATTACAGTAACAGGATCAGCAACAGATAACATGGCCATGCATGATACACCTTACCGGTTTTATGCAGGAAGTAATGACAGTGGTTGGAAAAGTTCAAATTCATACACCTTCAGCAATCTATCTCCCAATACTCAGTATCAGGTAAAATTTACAGCAAGGGATAAGGTTGGTCATGTGGCTGAAAAAACTGCGAATAAATATACCCAGGCTCTAAAGCCAATCATATCAGTTGGTAATGCAAATGAGAACAGCCTGATTGTTTCTTTTAGTGAAAATAATCCCACCGGAACACAATATCTGATCAGCTGCGGAACACAATATGTTAACGCTCAGGGGAGTCTTTCCAATACTCCTGTATGGCTTGTACCACAGGGGAGAAGTATAACTGTCAGTGGGTTGTCATCCAATACAAGTTATACCTTTACAGCAAAAGCAAGAAACGGAGAAGGTCTGGAAACCGGGGCCAGTGACCCTAAAAGCGGCAGAACATTGGCATTACCGCCGCAAACATTAGAGTTCCCAGAAATAAAGCAGAATTCAATTAAGGTAAGATGGGCTGTAATTACAGGAGCAACAAGATATGATATAGAGGTTGATGGTCAAATTGTTAATAATGGTACATCAAACACATATATCCATTCCGGGTTACAACCCGAAACTTCCCATACTTACCGGGTAAGGGTTACGAATGAAGGCGGAACGGGGAACTGGGGGGCCTTATACAACCAATCAACCTTAATGGATAATCCGGGTATGCCCATAAACATTCATGCCTCCTGGACAAAAACAGAAGTGACACTAACCTGGGACGCGGCATTAAAAGCGAGCGGGTATCAGGTTGAAGTCGATGGAGTCGTTCAGGACAATGAATCAAACCGGAGTTATACCCACTACGGTTTGCAGCCCGAATCATCCCATACATACCGGGTAAGAGCAATAAACGCAGGGGGGTGCAGCGATTGGAGTGAATACATATATGTAACAACACTGCCTAACCCTCCGATCCCTCCAAATGAGATATCGACGACTATTACCAAAAACTCGATACAAATTGAATGGGAGCCAAACATTAAGGCAGACAGGTATGAAATCGAAGCAGATGGCTTCATATCCAATAACGGTTCATCAACTTTATACCTGCATGAAGGGCTCGTACCATTAACGACGCATCATTACAGGATCAGAGGCGTGAATTCAGGCGGAACAGGGGAATGGAGCCAGATGTTCAGCGTTACCACATACCCCTATGAACCATATGTTCCGGAAAATGTTATGGCGACAGCTGATAAAAACGCCATTACACTAACATGGTATTTGGCTTCATATGCGTCAAGCTATGAAATTGAGATAGACGGTGCGTCAATCGTTGAAGTGGAAGACACTTCTTATGAACACGGCGAATTGCTTCCGGGAACAAGCCATTCTTATAGAGTTCGTTCTAAAAATATTACAGGTGTAAGCGATTGGACAAGCCCGGTTACCATATCAACTTCTTTAGATACCGGAAGTGCCGTAACTGCGATAACAAATGTTGCAGCTATCGTAACCACAGATTCTATTGTGCTTTCATGGGACGAAAGTGCATTCCTTTGCGAATATGAAATAGAAGTTGACGGGCAATTGAAAGATAACGGAAGAAACACAACTTTCGCACATACCGGGTTGTTACCGGGCACCTATCATGAATACAAAATAAGGGTTAAAAACCTTGAAACACCTAATGACTGGTGTGTAGTCCTAACGATATCTTCGCTGCCTGAACCACCCAACAGAACCAGTATTACGGATTATTACGCAACCAATCATTCCATCCAGCTCTGGTGGGAACCTGTTGAAGGTGCGGTCAGCTATGATATTGAAGCTGATGGTGAACTGTTGGCGAATGTAACAGATATCACATACATCCATGAAGCCCTTCTTCCGGGTGTCTCCCACCAATACAGGGTACGGGCGCGGACGCTTTTGGATGTTAGCCAGTGGAGTGATCTATTCGAAGTTGCCGCCAGTACAACAACCTTCGAGGTGCAATGTGCGGCTGGTGAGGAATTTGACTATTCACTGCTTGCAATTAACGTGCAGGATTTCTCCGGGGTAAAATATGTTGTTTCATTCAATGAAGAAGACCTGGAGGTTATTGACCTATGCACATTCACACCGGTGAATGATACCATGCAATCGGGTGCTATCGCGGGTACAAATCTGTTCGTGGAACGAATGGAGGGAACCATAGAATTTACCTTTACCGAAAATATAGCTCCTGGAACCTGCTGGTCCGGTGAACTCACTACAATTCGCTTCAAATCCAGGAACGGAAATACAACCTATATTGGCTTTGTGGAAGACAGAAATTAATGGGGAGGGGATGATGTCTGTGTTAAAAAAGCATACAAGCGCTATCGCATTCATACTGGTGGTTATCATGGTAATCTCCATTCTTTCTGTCAGTACCGGAGGGTTCGGACTTTTGCATGTGAAGGCGGAACAAGCTAGAGCTGATGTAAAGGTGGCAGGTGATATATCTAATATCACGGGTATTGATGCGGACACAATCCTCAAAAAGAGGAATGAAGGGCTGTCCTGGAATGAAATCCTGGACGAATTAAAGGACGTTCAATATAAGAATGGAAATAGCAGGGATGACAGAAATAATACGCTTTTAAATCAGTCCCTGCCTGAAGACCTGGTCAACCAGTTGCAGAATGAGGGCTTCAGCGAAGAAGATATTATCGAAGCCCGTCTGCTGATTGAAAGGGTTCAGTTTCAACTGAATGAAATTGCAGATGAAGAAGGGCAATCAGTTTCTGTAGGGTTTGGCATTGAACCGGAAGCAGAGTTAAGTGCTTACAGGGATCTTGCGGCAAATATTAATCTGGCGGAGTGTCTGCCTTTCCTGCTCCTATTAGAAAATGATTTTGGAAGCCATGAGAAAGTATTGGATGAATATCTGCTTTGTTTGCAGCTCAACATGGAACTTTCTCTTTATATTGAAGACAAGGAAGCGTATTTAAAAGAAAAAAGCATCAGGGGCTCAGGGAAAAACCTCATTACAGTTCAAAGCATTGAAGAGAGAATGCTGATGAAGCTGCAAAAGAAAAATGAGGAGAAAAGAGATACTTTGAATAATGATGTACCTGTTCAAACAGATGTCACTTTAACAAACCAGGGTTCGGACAATATTGTGCCAGATGCCCCTGTACCTCGGTTTGACAGCTTAGTTCCGCAAAACCCGGCAGATGCTTTAATGAATGAAATCAACAACATAAATCCGATGGTAAACGATTAAAATTTGATGAGGTTTATCCTTACAGGATGGGAGGATTCTTTCATGCCGAAAAAGAAAATCATTAAAATCTTTGGTGTTATCGTTATTGCAGGGCTCATCGTCCAATCGGCAATATACGCATTTGCCGGCATATTTGGTGGGCAGGAGGATGGAGGAATTAATGTAAACGCAGTACAGTTATCCCCTGAAATAGAAAACAAAATTCGTGAACAGGAGCCGGGAGAATATAACAAAAATCTTACGAATTATAAGCGAATGCTTATTGTCCTTGATGTCCAGGATACTTATAAAGCTCGGATGGAAGAACTTATAGTTCTTGGTAAAAGGCTTCCGGACATTTTAATCGGTTATCAGTTTCTTAATGAGAATTACGGACAAATAGAGGAGCTTGATGATTTATTGAATCAAAAAGAGTCAGGCAAATCATGGCTTGAAATATTTAACACATACAGGCAGCAGAATCCGGTGTTTGTTCCGCGAAGCTTCGATTTCGACTACCTTGACGAATTGATGCAATCTGAAGGAATCAACGAAGATGATATCATGATTGCAGACCGTGTATCCCAAAAAACAGGCTTGCCCTTCGAAAACGTTATTGCTGGAAGAGCATCGGGCAAGCAGTGGAAGGATATCAACGAAGGATTCGGGATTATGAATGCACAGAAAAAGCTGCCACGGGTTCCGGTAACCCAGGAGCAGTTAAAAAAATATACAACCGGAAGCACACTTTCCGAAGAAAAAGTTGTTGAAACACTGGTAATTGCCCACAAACTTGAACTGGACGAACAAGAGGCCATTAATAAAGCCAAAGAAGGCTATTCGCAGGAAAAGTTCTTTGCGGAGGCTTTGGAAGCAAGGTACGAGTAAGAGCAAGTCCATAAGCAACGCAGTGAACACATCATATGATCAACCTGGATGACATGGCACACTGAACCTTTAATTTAAAATCAAGGGGGTCCTTGTACCGTGAATAAACACTTGAAAAAAGTATTGTTTTCCATCATTTTGGTTTTAATATTGATGCCCGCCCAGGCCGCATTTGCGGAAACTCTGGAAGAAAGGCTGAATAATCTTGTAGGGCCGAAAGAACAATATAATACCATGTTGTCGCCGGTATATTTAAGGAATAATGCCATGGAGGAATCCATCAATCCCCAGAGCGGCGAATTGTCTCTGGCTCAGACGGATTTTGCATTGCCGGGAAGAAACGGTTTGGATCTTGAGATTAAGAGGCTGTATAAAAGCGGCACATCCAATATACAGGAAATGAAAGTGAAATATGTCGGTGGCCCATGGGTGGATTATGTTCAAGCCGATGCCAACACCTCTTCCTTTTATGAAGACAGGTATAA
Organism: Clostridiaceae bacterium; assembly: GCA_012522505.1. GTDB lineage: Bacteria > Bacillota > Clostridia > DSM-8532 > DSM-8532 > JAAYJG01. The sequence goes on along the minus strand of JAAYKJ010000211.1, from coordinate 3,320 downwards.
TCTTGGCATTGGAATGCGGTTCTCATTTCCAGCTATTGAAATCAAAACCAACGAAGACGGTACAAGCCATAAATTTCTGCATACCGAGGCAGGAGACACATACAGGCTGACAGGCCCCACGGTTGTTAACGGTGTTAAGACATATCTGCCAGAAAACCATACCGTCAATGATGTTGTTGTCAGAGAAGACAGCACCTTTAGCAATGGACAGGCAAATGGTACATCCAAGTACGTAATGGTTGGAAATGACGGGAAAAAAACGTATTTCACGGGGGACGGAAGAGTCATCGGTATCGTAGATCGTTATGATAATGCCATTACATTTCTGTACAGTACTCAACCCTACACAATAGACGGTGTTAACCGGACAAAAAACCTCATCTCAAAGATCATTGATACGGTTGGAAGGGAAGTTACCTTTGAATACAAGGAAGACTACTCTTTCAAAGTTGGGTCAAAGAATGATACAGCATACAATCAGAACGAAAGCTGGAAGCAGTCTCAGAACCCCAATAATGTCGATTCGGGCGATCTGCAGGGAAAATTCCAGGTTATCATCCACCTTCCCGGTGGAAAGACCATTGTTTATGACAAATCTGCCGCATTGGTGTCAAACACGAAAAGCGTAATCCGAACCAGGCTGCAAAGGGTGTTTGATGTGGATGGCCTGCCCAAATATCATTATTGGTATGAACAGACTGACATGGGCTTTACTTTTGCAAACGGAGGAAATTATTCTGTTTATAACCGGTATGAAAATCTAATCCAGATAGATTATCTTAAAACCAACCAACTGAAGCAGTATGCTTATAGCACTTATACAAAGGGGCTGGCGGACAATGGAAGCCTCCAATACCGAAAGATTTTTGAGAAAAAGGAATTAATCAAAAAATCCTTTAATAAATCAAAAAGCAATTTTACCGAACGTTTTATTTGCGATGTGAAAAACAAGGATAACTATTCCTATACCAATGAAGCCGACGGTTATGGTTTTTCCGGCTACAATGGGAATGACGACAACTACTTGAAGGATACCTATCGGTATGTTTCCATTAAGACGGATATTGCAGGAAATGCCATGACTTATACATACAACGGCCTGCATGAAATGGTAAGCCTGGAGGACAAAGGGACGGATCACAGGGAAGTATCGGTAACCGAGCATGATGAGAAGAAATTCCCAAAGAAAAAGCAGACAACCATATATGACATTGCTAATGGCGTTGAGACCGGAAAAACCATCCAAAAAATTGAGAACTATCGCTATGATGAGTTCGGCAACCTGACCAATTACACTGGCCCCACAGCAAACCGCGACATGAACGGATATCCCGTTGATATTGAAAATACTGTAATATACTCCTATGATTACGACAGATATCATGTTCCCATTTTAAAGACATGGAAAAACGATGCCAATACCACGTGCCAAATCATCAATGAGTTGGACAGTAAGGGCAACATCATAAAGGAAACCCGCATTCTAGGCGAAGACGAGCGCAATTGGGCAATAACGAATTATGCCTATGACAATCATGGCAATATGATATCAAAAACCGTTCAGTCACCGGAGGGGTCGTATTCCACATATTATGAATTTGGAACGGATCTGAAAGGCATCGACCAGAAAGGCGCATATCTCACCCGCGAGTATTATATTGTTGATGGACAGGAAATTTCCAAAAGGTATGCATACAACAGAAACACAGGCGGAATAATTGCCGAGACCGATGGAAGGGGTAATTCCACCGATTATGAATATGATGTTCTGGACAGGGTTGTAAAGCTCACGAACCCAGATGGAACAACGAAGCAATATTTATATCAGGATTCTCCTTTCGCGAATAAAACAATCGAACATACCGACCCTGAAGGTACGAAATTCCTTTATGAATATGATATTTCCGGAAATCTTGTAAAAGCGGATGTTTATGACAATCATGCATGGGTGAATCTGAAGGAAATAGAGTACGATTACCGGGATAACATAGCAAAGGAGACCGATTCCAACGGGCACAGCACGCAGTTCATATACAACAGCAAGGGAAGGCTTGTGAAAAAGCAGTACTTTGAAAAGGGAACCATTTTGAAAGCGGAAAGCGCTCTGGCATATTCTTATGGGGCTTCGGTTGAAACGCCGCTTTTGGTTACGATGACCGATGAAGAAGGGTATGTTCAGAAATTCCATTATGATCTGGAAGAGCGTCTTGTAAAGAGTGAGCTTTCACCGGATAATGCTGTTTTTTATACAACCACCTTCCGGTATGATTATACTGGAAACAAGATATCTTCCACCGATGCGCGGAACAATAACACTACATTCACTTATGATGAGCTGGGAAGGCTGACAGAAAAGAAAGAACCGCTTGGCATAACAAGAAAATATACGTACAATTCCATGAATAATGTCATTACCATTGAAGGACCCGGCAATAAGGTGGTCGAATACGTATATGATGAAGCCGGGCGTGTATCCATGGAAAAAACATACGAAAAAGGTTCCGAGAATTATGCTTATAAAGCAATGAGTTATGACGGAGCCAGCAACGTGATAAAAGTGACGCAGGGCAGCCACAGTGACGGGGAAGACACAGTTCTTTCAGAAACGGATTTCGTATATAATTCCATGAATCTTCTGACGGACGAATACAGAAAAGTGGATAGCAATACAACAGCACACATACATTATGGTTATGATCGCAATAGCCGTAAAACCTATACCTGCGAATATGCCGATCCACAGGAAAAGAAATTCCGCGAATACAATTATACCTATGACTTTGCTGGAAGGCTTACTGGGGAAGCCGGATCATACAAGGTCTCCGACGGCTTCGGAGGTTTTACACGATATGGAGAATACGGCAAAACCTATGTGTATGACTATGCCGGAAACCTTATCCGTCAGGAAATCCAGGGGGATCATGAAGTCTTTGTCACCACCTGTGCATATGATTATAGAAACCGGCTTGTACAAAAGGATGAACCTTTTGTGGCGGGAAAGAAGAAAACAACAAAATACCAGTATGATAAAAAAGGCAACCTGATTAAGGAGATTTCAACTATAAACGGGCAAGCCCTTACGATGTCATTTATCTATGACGGCTTGGGCAGGCTCGTGAAACAGTCATCAAGAAACGGTGAAATCACCACTTTTGTCTATGATGCCATGAACAATCTGGTGAAAGAAATCTCCCCAAGGTATTATGGGTTGGATATCAACTCGGCACCCGGCATGGAGTATGAATATGATGCCGCCGGCCGCCAGACAAAGGTGATCGCTTTTGATGGAACGAAGCGCGAAGTAGTCACATACAGGGAAT
>JAAYKJ010000210.1 GCA_012522505.1 Clostridiaceae bacterium | reverse complement strand
TGGAGACGGGTATCCCGCCGAGAAGATCAACAGTTGCTGGCAGACGATTCTTACGAACCAGTTTCATGATATTCTTCCCGGCTCGTCTATTGAAGAAGTGTATGAAGATTCTCAGGAACAATACCTGAAGTTTTTTGAACAAGGGCAATCCCTGCTTCAGGCATCTATCCAAGGGGTAGCCGAAAGGATTAACCTTCCGCAGACATCGGTGGTGGTCATGAACTCTCTTGGTTTTGCAAGAAGCGACATTGTCGAGATTGCACTTCCTGAAAACTGCGCACTTATGGACAGCGACGGAAGAACCATTGCCCTTCAACGGATCGGTGACGGGAAAGCTCTGTTCCTTGCAGAGGATATTCCATCCAAAGGATATAAGGCTTATTCGCTGGTTGAAGGAGCATGCTTGTCAGAGGCGGACAAAAGGATGCGTATAAATCCAAAGAAGCTTGAAAACAAGTTCTTTTCCATCCGGTTTGATGATGATTTCAATATCATTTCTTTGACAGACAAGAGATGCGGAAGGGAAATCATCCGCAAGGGTTGCCGGGCAAACGTATTTCAGGCTTTTGAAGATAAGCCGATTCGGTTTGATGCCTGGGATATAAATATCTATTACCAGGATAAGATGTGGGAGGTTCATGAAGTGATTGATGCACGGATAACAGAGAGCGGACCTGTGCGTACTTCGCTGCAGATTCAGCGTAGATTCATGGATTCCACGATATGCCAGACAATTATCCTGTATCATGATATTCCGAGAATCGATTTTAAAAACCGTATTGATTGGAAAGAGAAACAGGTTTTGCTGAAAGTCGCTTTCCCGGTTGACATTCACAGTGAAAAGGCTACTTATGAAATCCAATATGGTAATGTTGAGAGGCCGACCCATTGGAATACCAGTTGGGATTACGCTCGTTTTGAAGTCTGTGGACATAAATGGGCCGATCTTTCTGAGGATGATTATGGTGTCAGCCTTTTGAATGATTGCAAATATGGCTATGATATCAAAGACGGCGTTATCCGCCTGTCCCTGTTGAAGTCGGCTGTTTATCCCAATAAGAATGCCGACAATGAAATTCATGAATTTACCTATTCACTATATCCACACGCTGGAGGCTGGCGCTGCGGTAAAACGATTCAAATGGCTTATTCGCTGAATTGCCCCTTATACGGTTGTCTGGAGCAGGCCCATTGCGGCGTTCTGCCTGCCACGATGTCAATGGTTGATATCAACCGGGAAAATATCCAGTTGGAGGTGGTTAAGAAAGCAGAGGACAGCGATGACATTATTATCAGGCTATACGAATGTTATAACCGAAGAACAAAAGCAGTCCTGTGCTTTTTCAAGGAACTATCCCAAGTATGGGAGTGTGACTTAATGGAAAATGAGCTTCATAGGATTCCTGTAACCGGAAACCGTTTTGAATTTGAAATACTGCCCTATGAGATTAAAACCTTTAAGCTGAATATAAATGCATCAACCGGCTCTGCTTAATTGCGAAAAGTGAAGAGGTTATTTATTGATACTGATAAGAAAGCAAAGGGTTACTTCTCAGAACGACGATGACGCCACTGTTGACACCTGTTTATCGCTGTGTTAGAATATAACGGCGACCGCACGGGAAAGGGTATTTAAAGCTTGAAAACAGCTCCCTTTCATGGCGAGATAGGATGGAGGAGGTGCATATATATGTACGCAATCATTGAAACCGGAGGGAAACAGTACAAGGTTCAGGAGGGCGACGTTCTTTTCGTTGAAAAGCTTTCGGCAAAAGAAGGGGAAGCTCTCGTTTTTGACAAGATTCTTGCTGTTTCCGATGATGAACAGCTTGTTGTGGGCTCACCAACTGTTGAAGGCGCTTCTGTCAGTGCAAAGGTAATCAATCACGGGAAGAAAAAGAAAATCATCGTCTTCAAGTATAAGCCTAAAAAAGGCTACAGAAGAAAGCAGGGGCACAGGCAGCCGTACACCAGAATTCAGATTGAAAAGATTAACGCAAAATGATTCAGGTTGTTATTTACAAGACCCGCCGGGGTGATATAAAAGGCTTCAGAGTTAAGGGCCATGCGAAATACAGCGAAGCCGGAAGTGATATCGTTTGTTCAGCTGTTTCGGCTATTGTTTACACATCACTGGGTGGGTTGGATGAATTGGCAGGGCTTAGAAGCTTTAAGGAAAAAGATGGTTTAATCGCTTGCTTTATCCCCGACAATCTTACAGAAAAACAACAAATAACAACCAACATTATTCTACAAACCATGGATATTGGATTAAGACAAATAGAAACGGATTATGACAAGTATGTCCGAGTTCGGTACGAGGAGGTGTAAACCGATGGTAAAAGTAAATTTGCAGTTGTTTGCACATAAAAAGGGTGTGGGCAGCACGAAGAACGGCCGTGACAGTGAATCCAAAAGGCTGGGTGTAAAAAGAGCTGACGGTCAGTTCGTAAAAGCCGGTAATATTCTCGTCAGACAAAGAGGAACCAAAATCCATCCCGGGACCAATGTTGGGATCGGTTCAGACGATACATTATTCGCTACAGCAGATGGAACTGTTAAATTTGAAAGAATGGGCAGAAATAAAAAGAAGGTTAGTATTATTAGCGGCTAAATGGTGATACTGATTAGGGGCGAAAGTGTTCGTCCCTTTTTTGTCTGCACTGAAATATTGCGCATCGGTTCAGCAATTGTATGCGGCGACGGCGCGAGGGCCAAAACGCCTTCAGGGGGAATTATGCAGCCGATGATATTCAATAGTACGTTTCAAAGAGAATTTGGAGCGGATAAAGATGTCGATGACGGAGGAAACAGAAATGTTTATCGATCTTGCTGAAATTTTTGTAAAGGCGGGCGATGGAGGAAATGGCAATGTTTCCTTCCGCCGCGAGAAATATGTAGCTGCCGGAGGCCCGGACGGTGGTGATGGTGGAGATGGAGGAAGTCTGATTTTTCAGGCAGACAAACATCTGAGAACCCTTGCTGACTTTCGTTACCGCAGAGTATACAAAGCAGAGCGGGGAAATGATGGCGGGCAAAAAAAATGTACCGGAAGGAAAGGCGCGGATCTGATCGTTAAGGTTCCCTGCGGAACACTTGTAAGGGACAAGGAAACCGGTTTGGTCTTGGCGGACATTACAAAGGATGGGCAGACTGAAATCATTGCCAGGGGAGGAAAAGGAGGCAAGGGTAATGTTCACTTTGCCACAGCAACCCGGCAGATTCCAAACTTTGCAAAGAATGGAACTCCAGGTGAAGAAAGATGGATTATCCTAGAGTTGAAATTGTTGGCCGATGTAGGCTTAATTGGTTACCCTAACGTGGGAAAATCCACGTTTCTGGCTGCTGTCTCATCAGCCAGGCCGAAGATTGCAAATTATCATTTTACCACCCTTTCTCCCAATCTGGGTGTTGTGTCGATGGGCGAAGGGGAAAGCTTTGTGGTTGCGGATATTCCAGGCCTGATAGAGGGTGCCCATGAAGGAATTGGCTTAGGTCATGACTTTCTGCGGCATATCGAACGTACCAGAATTCTTG
>JAAYKJ010000209.1 GCA_012522505.1 Clostridiaceae bacterium | reverse complement strand
TATCATTCCACGTGTAGGGCTTCGGCGCCCCTATGCAGCTCAAGCATCTGGCTCTTATGCACACTCACTATCTTGGGATATTATTACACAGTATGTTTGATCTGTCAAGTGAAAGCCAATTATTGCTTCTGTCCAAGCAATTTAGACAATATCTTATGGTAATCAAAATCGTCCTCCAACAATAACTTAGTATCTAATTGGCACATAAATCAGTTACTTTGTAGGGTTTGTGCATACGCCTACAAACAGCAGTATTCCTTTTTGAGAGGTAATTCCGTATACAAACGGGCGGTTCAATATCATTTCTGCATTATCCTCGGGCATGGCTGATCCGGCATAAGCGATGTTTGTAAAGGCGGATGCTTCAACTCCTCTTTCATCAATGGAGATATAGGTTTGCTGTCTTACTCCAGATATGAATGCAAGCCCGTCGGTAATTCCAGAGAAATCTGCATCCTCCGTGAAAGCAGAATGAATATTCAAAGTTTTCAGGGTGTCGGTCAAATCAAAGCTTGAAGAGTATTCGAATTTCGGCACGCTCCATACAACTTCGCCAGTTTTCCTCTCTCCGCTGGTGAAAATATCCTCAATTCTTTCCGGAGAGGATAACAGGTCACTTACGCAAACGCCCTCATCTGGCAGGATAAATACCATGCTCCCATTGTTTTTGAGACCCAGGGAAGAACGGGTATATCCTTCACCCCTACTGAAGCTTTGAGACGCATTGGTCATATTCATGAAATCACAAAGCACGCTCTCACTGTTCTCCGGGTAAAACAAATCATTCTTTGTATTCTCTTTGTTGAAACGGTTAATCCATTGATCATAAAAGTATACCGTATTCAAAATACTGATGATTTGTTCGGTATCCACGTTAAATTCCGGAGCAATCCTGCCATTTGTGTTACCAGAAATCCATTGCCCCATCAGAGTTCCGGTTGCTTCATCGGAGAAGTCAACAGAAAACAAAGAAGCATAGAAATTATCGGTGGCATTTTCTAAAAATGATTCTTTATATGTATATTCTTGACCTTCCATCTCATTGTCCAGCCAGAGTGAATTGGCAATTTTCAACCTGGAAAATTCATTATGAGTATACAGAAGACGATATAGGTTCCCACATTCGGTGGACAAATCAGATGTATTGTCAAATCCCAGCAGATCAAGGAGCTCTTCTTTCGTCGCAGCTTCTGCGCCCGTTGCTGACAACGCCAAGGCATAATATAAGCTTAGCGGCGAATAACAGCTATTCGTTTTTACTTCTTTAAAAACTTGTGCAGCGGTATTGTAAGAAAACTGATGGATCGCATCGTAAGTTAAATCATTCACCGGATTTTCATCACGACGTTGGCGCATAGAATCATAGTCACTTGAACTGAATCCCTTCGGGTATTCTAGTTGATTGATTCCCTTTGGGACGGTTGTATTATCTATGAATGAGTTGTTCGTAAATGGAATGCATGATGGCAGAGAAAGCAATATTACTGCTGCGATAAGGCAGGATATTAATTTTTTCATGGTAACCTCCCAAATATAATTACGCTGTCTTATATTTGACGCTCATCCTGGTAATTTGTTCCTTGAGCTCAAATAAGCCAAACTTAGGCCATTCCGCCGGGTTTTTGACAGTTACAAACCCGAAGATTCAATTTTTGATTGGCTTTGCACTTGAAGTTCCTGTTCAAATGAAGCGTAGTTTCCGTTATGTACAGCTATATCTCAAGTATATAGGGTGTGAACAATATCCGCTTGAACAAAAATGTAATACTCATAATCCTTCTGACGTTGACTTGCGAAAAATATGGTGATATATTTTAGAGAGCAAAAGCAAATTCTGTATTTTTAGTCCTCGTGGCTACAAATACACTTCCTCTATTCGCGTCCTTTGGCACAGCCACATGAGGTATGGGTCTTAGGTGCATTTGATAAATAATAACGTAAGATTTATGATTTTAAATATACTGATATCTTATGGTGTAATCCGTAAAATGTCTTGACGCTAAACTTCCGGCCGCAGGGCCTTCAGTAAAGCACTTCATATTTACATTAATGCTTATAATCAAAAACGAATACTTCTGATAAATGTTTTAAGTAAAAAATGAAAATTTCAGAGCTGCTCGAGTGAAGGTAGTGTCAAAAAAGTTATGAAAACAAAGATTTGAGATTACAAAAATGTAACAAGCTGGTAGGTTGTACATTGACAGCAGAACAAAGTGGAGAAATAGGGCGAAAGTTTTGAGGTGCGACTCCGCAAAAGTCTTGTGGTAAGCGGTATATTCGAATTTTGAGCAGAAAAAATAAGCCTTGAACGCAGGTTTTGATCAGTTTTTTATGCGACTTGATGCTCTAAAATATAATCCTGTGCCATGTCTAGCAACTCCAGCCACCTGGCGGGCATGTTAGGGAGCTTAGTTACTTCTGGGATATAAACAGGTACTCTGTAACCCAGAGATTTATGGGGTCTCAAGAAATTATGCGTGGATCTGCCTCATAGCGTTTGCGCTCCTTGGGGGTGAGGTTCCTCAGGTTGGATAAGTAGAAGGAGCATTCTGGATTTTTGCTTTGAAGATATTAAAATCTTTGCGCTGTTTGATTCTTTCTAAAACACTGTTACAGTGAGGGAAACGGAGAGCTACACTTTTTAAGTAGTCGGTACTGTTGCCGAAGGTGAAGTCACAGACTTTGCAAAGATACTGAATATTCCTGGCTTTGCCATTGTTCCTGTAGATATAGGAATGTGGAGCACCACATTTGGTGCAAACAATGTCGTCAGAAACCGGGAGACAGCCTTTACGGCGCGAAACTGGCTTTAATGGCTTACCATGCTCCGCAAGATATTCTCTCAGGAGTTGGACGTAATCAAGTCTTTCGAATGACTCAACAACAGGCATAGAATCCACCTGAAGCTTCCGGTATTCCTTACGCACAGGTTCGTCATAGAATTTCTTCAAGGTGTATTTGCCCAAGATAATCCACATCAGGTAGCAAATAATTTTAAATTGTATTTGAATGGTTAAGCATAAAGATAGTATAATATTACTCAAGGTGATAATCTCCTCTCGGGTGATATTGGTTTGAGCGCTTAATATTATACCAGAAGGGTTATCACCTTTCTAATTCAACTCAGATGCAATTCAAATATATTCTTTGTTTTGGATTTGTGGAAAAGTTCCTTCCGGTAAGAAACGCTAAGCTTCGGGCCATGGACAAAATCATGGATAAGATGTGGAAAACCCTAAAAGGTTTCCTACGCGCAGCCATGAATGTCTGCGCCACACCTTACCCACTATTTTGCCCACAGCCTTCAGCAAGCGTCTCTAAGCCGTAATAAACTTTACCACAAACTCCACATCAACTGCTACTGCTGTTAAATATAATTTAATCAATATAAAAGAAGCCCCTGGGAATTTTCCAATATTTCAGGGGGGATACGAAAGTAACTGGTGAAAGCCAGTGAAATAAATAGTATAGGTCAAAATTCAACTAGAATTAGAGTTGATGGATGCGGCAAGAGTAGATGGATGCGGCGAATTCCGCATATTTTATCAAATAATGGCCCCGATCATGATACCTGCTTTCGGCACGATGGCCATATTACAGGCAATGACTGCATGGAATGATTTTCTTTGGCCATTAATTGTTATGTCAACAAATAGAAACTTTACGTTAACCGTTGGGTTGCAGACATACCTTTCACCCTAAGAGTTCTTCCCTTGTTCGGTACAGTTTTGTTTTTACAATGCTAGCGCTTTTGTCCGGAGGAAAACATGGCGAGTATGCCTCAAATCTCTTTGTTTTTCATAATCCGAATTGAAAACAAAATTGATACAGCATACATTACAATAACCAATAAAAATGTAATCATGGCGAGCAGAACCGGCGGGCAATCAAGCGTTGAGAGATTTAGAGTTTCAGTTAAGGACGTCTTTGTAAGAAAAAGCATGGTCACTAATAAGCCAACAGCAGGAATATACATAAACACACGTCCCTTGATGTATCCAAACTTGTAGTATCCCGGAATTTGAAACACAGTGTATAACGTATATAGGAACATACCCGTGACAGCAGCAGTGATAATATCAAACATACCCACCACTTCACCCATCGCGTTCAATATCAACATCTGTGCAATTAAGGAAATGAACATCGAAAGAACACCTATAATTAGAACAAAAATATATCTGCCGATCACAAGTTCGCTTTTACGTACGGGCAAAATCCCATAAAGTCGATCCATGCCGTTCTTTTCAGCAATCGTAAAGGTGTAGCCCGTTGTCATGGCAATATAACTCATAACAAACGATATTCCTGTCAACAGGGAACGGTTGATGGCAACAAAGGCAATCGGCAAAAGCAATCTAAAGCATAGTGTCTTAAAATAGGGCTTGATTACCGCAACATCTAACTTTACGGATTTAAGAATATTACTCATAATCTTCACCTTTCTTGCTGGTAAACACAACAATTTCATCAATAGTAACCGGCTCAATGCTTAAAGCCGGGAAATTACCAATATCCTCAGTTTTTATCAAGGCTTCAAAACCAGTGGGGAATGTTCGTATGCCGATCAACTTTGAGCTCAAATCCTCGGACAATTCATCGGTGCCGCCTTTCACAATGCGGAACATATCTACAAACTCATCTTTGCTGCCACTGTAGAACAGTTCTCCATCACTGATGTAAGTTATGTAATCGGCAGCACGTTCTAAATCAGTTGTAATATGGGTAGAGAAAAGAACACTGTGCTCTCCATCTTCAATATACTCCGAGAGTATCTTCAATAGTTCATCTCTGGAGACAGGATCAAGACCGCTGGTTGGTTCGTCGAGAATCAGCAGCTTGGCGTCATAAGAGAGTGCGCAGGCAAGCATCAATTTCATTTGCATTCCCCTTGAAAGTTCCTTAACTTTTGCTGAGGGCGCAATACGAAATTTTCGCAGCATTTCAGCTAATTCTTGCGAGTTCCAATTTGGATAGAACGGAGAAATAGATTTTTCAACTTGCGACACTTTCCACTCATCGCAGAAATAGTTTGTATCAAAAACAACGCCCAATTCTGATTTCGCGTTCTGTTCATTCGCGATATTATCCAGTCCCATGATCATGATTTCACCGCTATCGCGTTTAAGCATATTCAGAATGAGCTTAATGGTAGTAGTCTTACCGGAGCCATTTGGCCCAATCAACCCCATAATATAACCTTTCGGTAAAATGAAGCTGATATTGTTAAGCTGGAACCTGTCAAATGATTTCGACAGATTATTTACCTCCAAGTGATTCGTCATCTGTTTTAACCTCCAATAGAATATCTAAAAGATAATGTAGTTCCTCTTTTGATAAGTTTGCCATTTGTGCTGCTTTTACTGCTTCAGTCAAACTGTTCTCTACTTTACAAATCAGTTGTTCCTTGATTAGCTCAGAACCGCATCCCATTACGAAACAGCCTCGACCCTGCACGTTTTTGACAAATCCCTCCTGCTCCAATTCGGTATAAGCCCGGGTCACAGTCAGTACACTAATTTTTAAGTCTTTGGCGAGGGTTCTTAATGATGGCAATGCTTCCTCCTCTTGGATTTCTCCAGATAAAATAGCAGATTTAATCTGTTGTTTAATTTGTTCATATATAGGAACGCCAGACACATTGGAAATAATGAGTTTAATTGCCATCATCCCTCCTTACTGTATGTACTGTTATATTGTTATGTATAACAGTATAACACATCTTACACAAAAGTAAATAGGTTAACAGAAAAAATTTAGAGAAAAGTTCAAAGAAAAGTTCAAAGCGAAAGATCCGCTTCACACCGGGTAATTGTGTCTATCCGGACATTTCATGCACAAAATGCAAAGCGGTTAATTGTCGCATCTGTTCGGACTGCTTAAGCTAATAGGTTTCAATTGTTTCAATCGATTTTGTGTCATGTTTTATCAAGTCAGCATCTCTCATTTTGGCAAGTTCCCTGGATAGAGATGTCTTTTCAACGCCGCTGCTTTCAGCTAAAACTTTTCTAGTTATATTAAGCATCGCTCCAGTAATTAATCCAATACTTCATTCCACTTTAGGGTTCCAAACAATAACTCTGTTACGGCCTTCTTCCTTCGCCATGTATAATGCTCTGTCTGCTTTGCCAATTAACTCCTCTGGCGCCATTTCATCGGTGGGCACAACCGATGCCCCACCTATACTGACAGTGATAATGGATTTTATTTCCCCGATTTCCATTCTTAATTCTTCAATCCCTCTTCGAATTTTCTCAGCAACTACAGCCGCTCCCTCTTCAGTCGTGTTTATTTGCAATACCACAAATTCCTCACCACCATAGCGTGCTGCAAGATCGCCTGGTCTTCTTATTACACTTTTTATGGCCTCTGCAATTTTTATCAATGCCTGGTCCCCTGCCAGATGACCATATGTATCATTGAAGACCTTGAAGTGGTCGATGTCCATCATAATCAGAGACAATTGCATCCCTTCACGTAAACTTAAATTCCAGGCTTTGGTATACGCAATATCAAAGGCTCTTCTGTTCCCAACTGAGGTGAGCCCATCTATCATTGAAATTAACTCCAGTTTTTCATTCGCTGCTTTTAGCTTATCGTTGGCTTGTCGGAGTTCCTCAGTTCTATCTTTCACGCTGGCCTTAAGCTTTTTGCTTAACCTTCTGTATTTTGTAAAAAAATATATTGCAACCAGGGCTACCAATAATAGAAAAAGGCTAAATGAGTGCAGAAAAAAAGTTTGATAATATTCTTCGGTCACGTATACCACTCTCTTGCCTTGCCAACGCTCCATAATTTTATCAATTGTGCCATCTTCGGTAGCTTTTGCAAGACCAGAATTAATCAGATTTAACGTTTCGGTATCGCCTTTTCTGACAGCTATCCTTGAAACTTGAGTCTTAAAAGGGTTCTCCAATATCTTTACACCAGCAGTCTTTCTTTGAGCAAGTTCGTATTCGCCAATCCATCGATCCACAATAATCGCATCTATATCCCCATTACATAAATCTTTAAAGGAAGTTTCCCAATCATAAAGCATTACAGCGTTTATTCCTTTATAGTCTCTAAGCAATGTGCTCGGATAACCGCCAACCTCTACACCGACATTCTTGCCTCTCAAGTCATCAATGCTCTTTATGGTCACATTGTCGCTTTGGATGAATATCGAAAATTCTGATTTCAGCAGAGGAGTTGAGAAGTCGTAAATTATGTCCCTTTCAGGATTTGGATTGATTTGAAGGAGTCCGTCAGCACCACCATTAAGCACAAGTAATTGTGCTTGCTCCCAATTCATCGCTATTACTTGAACATTATAGCCAATTTTATCCCCAATAGCCTTCGCAATATCTACTGCAACACCCTTAGCTGTTCCGTTATCATTGTATACAATCGGTGCCAAATTTTCATTTCCCAGCAAAACCAGGGTGTCGCGACTGTCAGAGTTCTTAGCGAATCCACTGAGAGGCAAAAACAAGTATAGCAAAACCAATACAAAGATAGCAGTAATAACATCCGTCCACCACTTACTATAGTTTCTGATCATTCTCACAAGAACCCCTATTTACATATTCCGTATTGAAATACCAAATGAAAATCCATATCGATATAGAATGATTTCCCATCATGGTCATATCAGCCGTTTGTTTAGCCCATTTCATAACTTTATTATACTATCACCCAACCTAAAAACACAACCCGTGCGAAGGCCGAAAAACAACCAACCTGAACCACTCACCAGTCTATGACATCATCCTCTTGACAAACATCATTACAAAGCATATAATTATAATAAATCATACTTTTCATACTTTTCATACGAACTGTTTGGAGGGGTAACATGACTAAACCAAAAGGTAAGTACGCATGGGTAGTCAAAGTCGGAGAAAAAGGCCAGATTGTCATTCCAAAAGAGGCTCGAGATATATTTGATATTTCCCCTGGTGATACATTAATCATACTGGGTGATGAAAAACAAGGAATAGCCATCCCGCCCAAGGATACGTTTACTACACTTGCTGCAAGAGTCTTTGGGAATACCACAACAGAGGTGCATGACGAATGAATGCAATCATCATTGCCAATCTAACGAAAAAATATGGGACACTAACAGCGGTGGACAACTTAAACCTCACGATTAAAAGAGGAGAATTGTTTTCTCTGCTGGGTCTAAATGGCGCAGGAAAAACGACCACCATTAAAATGCTCTCTTGCCTAATACAACCGACTGATGGAGATGCGATGTTGCTCGGCGATAGCATTATGGAAAATCCGAATGCTGTAAAGCAAAAAACCAACATTTCTCCACAGGAAACAGCTGTTGCACCTAATTTAACCGTTCTTGAGAACTTGGAGCTTATAGCTGGGATTTATGGCCAGAATGCTGAAACATCTAAGAAAAGTGCAGAAAAGATGTCAAGCCGTTTCGGTTTGAACGATGTGCTTGGAAAAAAAGCCAAGACCCTATCTGGTGGAATGCAAAGGCGATTGTCTATTGCTATGGCATTGATATCTGACCCTCAAATTCTATTTTTCGACGAACCGACACTGGGATTGGATGTGCTCGCCCGCCGCGAACTATGGGCATTAATCAAGCAGCTAAAAAAACAAGTTACGATCATATTAACTTCTCATTACTTGGAAGAAGTTGAGGCCTTGTCTGACCGAATTGGTGTTATGACTAAGGGCAGATTGGCAGCGGTTGGCACATCAGCTGAACTCACAGAGCAAACAGGCACTGCAAGCCTGGAAGACGCCTTTATAACTCTTTCTGGAGGTGCTCTATGAAGATTTTGCTGTTTGCAAAGCGTAATACAAAGGAAATTCTGCGTGATCCAATCAATCTATTCTTTGGACTGTGCTTTCCGATAGTATTGCTACTGTTGTTTTCTGTTATTCATTCGGCAATTCCTGCTGATGCAAATAATACTATGTTTTCAATAGAGAAGACTGCGCCGGGTATTGCAACCTTCGGTACAGCATTCTTTGCACTGTTCTCGGGGATGCTTTTAGCAAAAGACAGAATGACATCATTTTTAATGCGACTATTTGCCTCCCCCATGACAGCAATCGATTTTCTCATTGGATATACTTTGCCGCTTCTTGCGATGGCTGTGGCGCAGGGATTCATTACTTTTTTGGTTGCATCTCTACTCGGCTTACCATTTTCCATTAATACCCCACTCGCAATTTTGTTCTTACTACCCATTGCCGTTCTTTTTGTTGGGCTGGGGTTGCTATGTGGTAGCTTTTTAAATGACAAGGCCGTGGGCGGAATTTGTGGTGCACTTCTAACAAACATTGCCGGTTGGTTCTCCGGTGTTTGGATTCCCCTGGACCTTATTGGCGGAGTGTTCAAGCAAACCGCGGAATTGCTACCCTTTTATCACAGCGTGGAAGCAGCTAAAGATGCGATTTCTGGCAATTTTGCAGGAATAATTCCCCACCTGGTGATTGTGTCAGGATATGCTATCGTGTTTTACACGCTTGCAGCTCTGGCTCTTCGTCGCAAAATACGCGATGAATAAACATGGAGTATCAAATGACTACTTAAAGTAAAGGCTGTGGAACTTTAATCCCACAGCCTTTATAACATATAAAAACAGATGGCCCCATATTCGAGTCCATCTGTTACATATGTTAGATTATACTTTCTTATTGCCTATATATTTTGTTTATTTCGGCCCGTTCCGCCTTTTGTCTTTATCACTTTTCATTCAGTGCATGGAGCCAATTTAATAACCTTTGGCTCATCGGTAAATGAAGAGAAAGTAGCTGTCGCATCCTCAAAGTAGAGAACCTCTGTATTATCATCCTCCGCTGAATATCTGGATTGAAGATTTGGGTAATTATCAAGCATATGCTTTTTTGCCTCTACTCCGTCATCTCTGATAAGCTTACCTGATACCCTAAGCCACTTTCCATCAGCATAAGCACAGATCTCTGCTTTTGGATTTGTCTGGAGTTGCTTAGATACTTCTTTCACCTTTCCTGTCTGAATATAAAGTTTACCTTCAAAAATATTGACTGTACCAAATGGTCTAACTCTAGGCTGATCACCTTCTACTGTAGCCAAATAATACGTCCCACATTTTTTTAGAAACTCATAAACTTCATGCATTTTCTTTCACGATCGGCCAGTGCCAACATTTTTCCATCATCTTTTCCTGGAGTAAAATCTCGAATCGTGCTATAATTTTTTTCCATGATGTAAATCATGAATTCAGCATCATCCCTTGTTCTCCTGCTTTCACCAATTCCAACATCCATGCTTTGCAGAGACCAAACACCTTGAATTTTTTTACACTGTTTACAATAAATACAATGCGCTGTCCCACATATTGGATTGATATCTTGTATTACCGCTTGCCGATTGATTTCTTGCCAAGTGGTTGATTGAAAATATCATCGTTTCGAGGGTAAACTCGTCATTAAATCCCAGTCCGATGTGTATCTGAGGTGGGCTATACAGAATTGACTGAATGCATTTGAATCTTGCTGATATCATTACCCGTGGGGCTTTGAAAAATCTTGAGATCAAATTCAGGTACCACGGCGAGTATGTGATCAAATATATCCGATTGTATTCTTTCATAGTCCACCCATCGGGTTGTGTTGGTAAATGCATATACCTCAATTGGAAGACCATGTTCTCCGGGCTGAAGCTGCCTTACCATTGTGATCATACTATGGTTGATGCTTGGATGATTATCCAAATAGTTTTGTATGTAAGCTCTGAATGTTCCGACATTTGTCATCCGCCTTCCATTGACAGTACTTGTAGGATCAACACCCATTTCCTTGTTATATCTTTCTATTTCCGCCGTTCTTTCTTCGATATATGCTTTGAGGTAATGAATTTTTTCCAACTTGGATAGCATCTCTTCATCACAAAAGCGAATGCTGGACACATCAATGTAGATACAACGCTTTATCCTTCTTCCTCCGGCTTGATGCATCCCTTTCCAGTTCTTGAATGATCCCGAAATTAATGCATTGGGCGGGATGGTAACAATGGTTTTATCCCAGTTCTGCACTTTTACCGTATGTAGGGTTATCTCTATCACATCTCCGTCGACGCCATGAGATGGCATTTCAATCCAATCCCCAATTTGAACCATGTTATTTGTTGCAAGCTGAACGCTGGCCACAAGGCCCAATATTGAATTCTGAAAAATCAGCATGATTACTGCGGTTGCAGCACCTAAGCCACTAAGCAAAATTATTGGTGATCGATCCATCAATGCGCTGACTACGATAATTGCTGCAGCAATCGATAAAAAGATTTTTACTACTTGCAGATAACCCTTAATTGGCCTCACTTTGGAAATATTATGTTGCCTGTATATATCATCTATAGAATCAATAATCCTATATAATGCAATTAATATAGCCAGAACAATATAGGAAAATGCAATTCGTTTAATCCAGATTTCAGCTTCCGGAAAAAGCACTGCTGATTCATGGATGATAATTGCTGGCAATATGCTGGTAATCCGCTCAAACACTTTATTCTTGAGGAAAATATCATCCCATTTGTTTTTGCTTTTAGCTATATAAACCTTAAGTAATTTTAGCAAGACCCTTTTTGTAATGAACATCACAATAACGCATATCATTGCAATCATGATAATTGTAATTGCATTTGATAAAAACACGGCTAAATTATCACTGAAACCATAATTAGTAAACAATTGGTTTAAATATTCAATCATTTTCATCC
Organism: Clostridiaceae bacterium; assembly: GCA_012522505.1. GTDB lineage: Bacteria > Bacillota > Clostridia > DSM-8532 > DSM-8532 > JAAYJG01. Next base: position 3,188 of record JAAYKJ010000209.1, on the reverse strand, counting down.
TCCAGCGATATTTTTTCTTCTATTTATAGTATAGCAACGGAAGCTATTGCTTGCAAACGCTATGCCATATCTCCCCAGGTCTCCTTAATTAATTTGAAGGCGTGCTTTTCGGTCGGTTTATGAAATCCAGGATGATAGAGTTTGATTTTCTATAGTATAACATATTTATTTATGCATACCCTAACAAATAGCGATTCGGCGCAAATATTCCTATATTCAGCTAATTACAGTCAACGAGCTGTTTTGTAATACATAATAATGTGGTAAATATTAAGTATTCCTTAGGGGTGTTGCGATCCCTAATAAGAAGGTGGTTTTTAGAATTGAGTAATTGATGAAAGATTTGTTACTTGCTTAATGAAACGATCAAGAAATAGAATTGAAAACCAAACTAAAAACTGAATACAGACTAAAGTAGAAAGGAAGATAACATTTTGAGCAGATTATTGACACAAAAAGGAAAGATCGGTAATGTTGAGTTAAAAAATCGTATGGTGATGGCCCCCATGGGTGACCTCACTGCTAACCCGGATGGCACAGTGTCTGATACAACAATTGCTTACTATGGCGCTCGTGCGAAAGGCGGAATCGGACTCATTATCACAGGTATTGTGCGCATCAATAATACTGATGGCACAGCGGGCCCCAATCAACTAAGTTTGGCAGATGATAAGTACATCCCAGGTTTTAAAAAGTTGGTTGATGAGATTCATAAATATGGAGCTAAAGTTTTTCCGCAAATTCAGCATTCAGGCCGTCAAGGTGTAGCTGCATTGACAGGTAATGACTATGTCCTGGCTCCGTCAGCAATCCCCAGTGCTGTGATGCAACAACCTACCCGTGAATTAGCGGTAGAAGAAATTCATACGTTAGTGGGTCAATTTGGAGATTGTGCTCGCCGTGCCATGGAGGCCGGTGCAGATGGAGTAGAAATCCATGGTGCTCATGGATATTTGATTAACCAGTTCTTAAGCCCGTTTTCCAACAAGCGAACCGATGAATACGGAGGCTCTTTCGAGAATCGCATGCGCTTTCTGATTGAAATCATGCGTGATGTACGCAAAAAAACCGAGAACAAAATTCCTATCAGCGTCCGTATCTCTGCCGACGAGTTTTTGTCTGCTGTTGGCATCCCCATGCCCTACATCGACATTGCAGAAGGTATACGTATCGCCAAAGCCATTGAAGCAGAAGGTGTTGAGGCTATTAATGTGTCATGCGGCACCTACGAAACAATGAATATGGCCATTGAACCTATGTCATTTGCCCAAGGTTGGCGGAAAGATTTCATCAAGGCAATTAAAGATTCAGTTAATGTGCCCGTTATTGCTGTTGCAATGATTCGAGAGCCCTCGGTTGCTGAAGATTTACTCCAGAACGGTATAATGGACTTCGCATCTTTTGGGCGTGCTCTATTGGCAGATGCTGACTTCGCTAACAAAGTCATTGAAAATCGGGATGATGAGATTCGTAAATGTATCTCATGCCTTTTCTGCTTTGATGAGCTCAATAAAGGAAGCCAAGTTGTATGTGCAGTCAATCCTCTTACAGGATTCGAAGCCAAATATCCGCCTAAAGAAACGGTTTCACAGCCTAAGACAGTAGCTATTGTTGGTGCAGGACCTGCCGGCCTTTCTGCAGCGGTTACCTTGAAGGAATCCGGACACAATCCTGTGGTTTTTGAAGCAGCTGACAGTGTCGGCGGACAGGTGAAAATCGGCAAGAACCCGCCTAAAAAAGACTACCTCAACTGGATGATAGAATACTATGAAAAAAAGCTCAATGATTTGGATATCGATTTACGCTTAAATCAAAAGGCTGACGCTAATATGATAAAGTCTGTTAACCCTGATGTAGCTCTTCTTGCAGTTGGTGCAAAACCCATTGTGCCGGATATCCCCGGAGTTGAAGGTGATAATGTATATTCAGTGGAGCAAGTACTTTGTAATCAAACAAATTTGAAGGGAAAAACAGTTGCTGTTATTGGTTCGGGGCTTACCGGTTTAGAAGCAGCCGAAATGCTCCAACAAGCAGGAAATAAAACAATTATCGTAGAGATGCTCGATACCATAGCTCCTGGCGCATATGTGCAGAATGTAATGGATGTTAAGGGACGATTGGCGGAAGATAGGACCGAGTACTTGCCTTCGCACAAGTTGACTGCGATACAGAATGGTGCCATTGAGATGGAAAACACCAAAACTGCAGAAATCGTTACCCGTCCAGTCGATGCGGTAGTGCTTTCTGTGGGATACAAGCCAGATAAAGAGCTTCTTAAGAGCTTCTATCATGTTGCTCCCGAAGTTTATATTATTGGTGACGCTGTAGAAGTGAGTAATATCGGTATAGCAACTCGTTCAGGGCACCAAACATCATACAATATTTAAATTAGACAGGTTAGCCAGGGGCCGGTTCTGTGTCTTTCTGTTTGCGACAGGACACAGAACCGTCCCCTGTCTTACCTCTAACTCTTTCCCTGTTTTATCAGACTCATCTTTCTTTGCTTCAATGAAACTTCATGATTGTTATTATAGAACCCTACAAATTCAAATACTAATCCTAATCCGCATAATGCACCTCTGACAAATTCAGAAGCATTTTTTACAAATATATACGACAGGAAATCAAATTGCCTATCCAAAACAACAGCTAATATACACAATCCACCCGTCAAAAAATACCTGTTCAGCTTTTTTTTCTTTATCTCCTTTTCTGTGTTTGTATATTCCACAGCTTTAGTCAATGTTTCTTTTACATTATCATTCATATTCTCGCTTTTCCTTTCTCCATCTAATATTTCTCGGATATCAACATTATAGAAATCAGCAATTTCCATTAATAGGCCTAAATCAGGCATATTAGTTCCTGTCTCCCATCTGGATACAGTACGGTTGGAAACATTAAAATGCTCCGCTAATTGTTCCTGAGTAAGTTTCTTTTTCTTACGAAGCTCTTTTAGAAATAAACCTATTTTTTTCTGTTCCATAATGTAACCTCCTTTCAATGATAGAATAATAAAAAACCAGAAAAAGAACACGACACAAAGCGAGAATTGGCTTGTTTCTATCAAAAAGACTTTTATCAACCATCCACTCGTAATGAATTGAATCAGTTACCCAACTGTTTAATTTGCTCTTTTATCATTTCATATAAGCCATACCTTGTCAATAAATGAACATGAAAAGGCT
>JAAYKJ010000208.1 GCA_012522505.1 Clostridiaceae bacterium | reverse complement strand
TCCCTCTTTATTAAGCGCACTTACAACAGTTTCAGGACCAGCCATACGCAAAGCGATCTGGTTATAGTACCACATGCCAGGCCATAGATCTTTTTGTCCAACAGCAAGGGGCACGATCCCTTTTTCATTTAAAACTTTTGAGGCATTGATAAGTTCATCAAAAGTTTTGGGTACAGACAGGTTGTTTGCGGAGAGGATCTCGGTGTTAACGAAGAATGTTCCAACCTGCTGAGTGCAGCAAACACCGTAAACTTTCCCATCAAACTCCACTAATGCACCAGGCAGAATCTGAGCCTTGATATCATCAGTAAGATAGCTATCGATAGGGAGTACTTTTCCAGCATCAACGAAAGGCTTGGAAAATCCCTGTGGCCATGAAAAGAAAACATCCGGTGCTTCATCAGCAGCTATCGCCGTTTTGATTTTTGTCTTATACGGGTCGTTTGCTGTTGTGCTTCTGACCACCTGGATATTGGGATTATTGTCGTTCCATTCCTTTACGATGCCGTCGATCAGAGATTTTTGAGGATCGCCAGGCCAAGCATCCCAATATTCAAGGGTTACTTTCTGATTATCAGTTGCTCCATCATTACTATCCTTTGGGTCTGTGTTCGGTTGAGGATTGGGAGTAGTACATGCAGTTATACTTAATATGATAACTGCCGCTAAAACTAAAATTCCCATTCGTTTTGAAATGTTTTTCAAATTTTTCATCGGGCATTACCTCCTACAATTTATTATTGACTCACAGTGCCCATTCTAGTCGAAATAAAAACGAATAAGAAGGTAATAATTTTACCATATACTCTAATTATTTTACATAATTCCAACATGCATTGAAGCTGACATGTTTGTTATAGTAAAATAATTAATGTAACATAAATGAATCGTACCTGACTTGGGCAAAGAATATATATCCACATTCTATTTTTCTAAGGAGATCATACTATATGATAAAAAACATCAAGAAAATGAGTAAGTGGTTTATGAATTTAAGTCTTACAACGAAGATAATCATAAGCTACTCCATTATATTTGTTACGTTTTTTACGGCAATCACTGTTTCATACCAGAGAATTAACAATGATTATACCGTAGGTAAGGTAAAGCAAATGTCTCTCGAGATTGCCGATTCGATTGGTAAAAATTTTGATACTGTTTTTGATTCTGTCAATAGCCAGTCCAAAATTCTCATTTCCAATAAAATAATACAAGATATACTAATCAGTGGAGATGTTGTTTTGGATGATTATATTAGGGTATCCAACTACCTTACCGAATTTGTCAATTTCGATAGCAAGCTATCATCGATTTATGTCTTTGATTTGTATGGCAATAAATATTATATTGAAAACGAATCCCCCAAGAATATTAGCTTGGACAGCTTAAAAAAGGAATCATGGTTTAGCAGGCTCGAAGAACTAAAAGGAGGCTATCTGCTCTCGGTTAATGAACAATCGACTTTCGGAAGTGAAGGCGGCAAATACATATCATTCATGAGGGTGATTAACAATCTGGACAGCCAGAAACCTATCGGCTATCTGGTTATGAATATATCGTCAGACCAAATAAATAAAACACTTTCTTACAATAACGACAGGTATAATACGATGTTTTTCCTTAAGGATGAATCCAGCAATATTTTCATAAGTCCTGATAATAAGCTGTTTGATAATATTAGCAACGAAGCTTCATCCGAAATAATTCGTGTAGACAAAATGGATTACATTCTGTCCAATACTTACAATAACTATGGTTGGGAAATCACAAGCATCACACCCATAAACGAATTGAAGAAGCAATCAACAACATATGGTATCGCTTTGTTCATTGCAATTATCGTTAGCGGAATCTTGTTCATTTTCGGAATGGTTATTGTTTCTTTGATGGTTACCAAACCCATCCAAAAACTTGCTTTAACGATGTCATCTGTAGAGAATGGCGAATTTAAGGAGGCTGATTTCGAAACATGGAACGACGAGATCGGAAAACTGAAAGAGGGTTATAATTTGGTAATCCGCGAAATTAAAAGACTGTTTAAGAATATTGTCAAGGAGAATAAAGCTAAGCGAAAAAAGGAACTTGAAATTCTTCAATCACAAATAAAACCACATTTTCTGTATAACTCCTTCGATGCAATCAGTTCACTTGCATTATCTGTTAACAACTGGGAAGTATATGAGTTGGTAAAAGCCCTCAGCAAGTTTTATAAAGGGTTTTTGAACTATGGTAGTGAAAAAGTTACCGTAAAACATGAATTGGAAATCGTTGAACAGTATTTAGCGATTCAGAAGATTCGCTTTGGTGAAAAATTCACTTTTATTAAGAATTACGACAGCAATGTATTTAACTATATGGTTCCCAGACTAATTCTACAGCCCTTGGTGGAAAATGCTTTTAACCATGGAATTAAGCCTCTTCCCAGTAATGGTGTAATTACACTTGATGCCCTCTGTACTGAAGACAGTGTGGAATTGAGGATATCAGACAATGGGGTTGGAATGAGTGCGGAAACCATCAAAGCGATAAAAGACGGACAAATCCGCGGCGTCGGTCTGAGAGCAACAATCGAAAGGTTGCGGATTTACTATAATGCACCAGATGTATTCCGAATTGACAGCGGAAAAGGCCGCGGTACAGTCATCACCATTAAAATACCCGTACGCCAGGAGGAGATTGAGACAAATGACAAATAGCATAAAAGTTATCATCGTGGATGATGAGAATTTGGTGCGGAATCTGCTGAAAAAATGTGTGAATTGGGAAGACTTTAATATGGAAATCGTCGCCGAGGCTTCAAACGCTGACGAAGCGCTTCACCTTCTTGAATCAAATGTTGTTGATATTGTATTTACCGATATCCATATGCCGGTACTTGATGGAATGCATTTTATTGGTATTGCAACAAAAAAGTATCCTCATATTAAGTTCGTTGTCCTTACAGGATATGATAATTTTAGTTATGCTCAAAGAAGCGTTAAGCTTGGTGTGTCCGATTTTCTTGTAAAGCCTATCGATAATGATGATGTGTTTAAAACTTTAACGAACCTGAAATCTATCATTGAACAGGAGAGAGAGGAGCAGAAGGAATATAACCGATTGAAGAAACAGCTTTATGATAGCCTGCCATATTTAAGGGAGCACTTTTTATGTGAGCTTATTTCAGGAGGGATTGATAAAAAAACAATTGAAGAGAAGCTTTTTTTCCTGAACATACAGTTTAAATATAAAAGCTTTCAGATCGCAGCACTGATCATAAACCATTCAGAACAAGAAAGTGAAGAACTCAAATATATAAAAAACCTACAAGTTATGAATTTGGTCAAAATGCATTTTGATGATAACCAACATGTTTATCGCTTTTTTGATTCTGTCAACCGTATTATACTTCTAAACAACGACGAAAATCTGGATCTGCTTGCGGGTTGCGAACGCCTGATGGATCGTATTACCAAAGAATTGAATTGTTCAGTTTGTATCGGGCTGGGTAGCCTGAAAACTGAACCGCAAGAGATCTGCACATCATATAAGGAGGCGCTTGATGCCCTGGATTTCCGCATAGCAATGGGCAATAGCGCGGTGATTTTATATGATCATATTAATTATACTATGCAAGAGAACAAAATCGATTTGGATGTACTATATAATGAGTTTAGTTTATACCTTAAGTCTGGCTTGAAAGATAAGGCAATGGAAATTATTGACCGCATTTTCGATACCAACATTGATTTGAAAAGCCCGTCCGCCATCAATCAAATGCATGATATAGCCATTGAAATATCACTGATATGTCTACGATATTCCATGCATACAGAATTGGATACAGAAAACCAATATAAAGCGGATATTCAATCGTTAAGTCAAATATTCACTATGGTAACGATTCCGGAAATTAAGGAATACCTCTTCCATATGGTTGAAAAAACAACAAAAGAAATGGGACGGCAGCAAATCAATAGAATTAATAAATTGATATTAAGCATTAAAACATATTTGGATGAAAATTTTTCCAATCATGATTTGACGCTGGCCAATGTTGCAAAAACATTCTATCTGAACCCCAGTTACTTAAGCAGAACTTTTAAAAAGGAAACCGGTGTTAGCTTTATAAAGTATCTCACGACTGTAAGAATGGAAAAAGCCATCAGCCTGCTTGAAGGAAACGAAGATATAAAGGTTTTCGAAATTGCGGATGCTGTGGGTATATCAGATCCAAACTATTTCGGTACCTGCTTTAAAAAATATACGGGTATGTCAATAAGTGAATATAAGAATAATTTGGATAGCCCTGTAAAAAATGCTTGACCAGAAAACCGCGGATGGCGTATTTCATGACCAATTTGCATTATTATCAGGGCATATCCACAAATACGATTGAGCTCATGCTATCCCTTTCGTATATGAATGCTTTTTTGAATTAATGAGTCACCCGCACGAGCGCATTCCTATGAAATATAAAATTTAAACCGGATATCTCTCTCATCAAGGCGATATTTATGAATCAGCTCTGGGCCACAGCTATTCGAACCGATTCCCGACACCTTGTAGTCAATTCGGATGTTGGTGCCTTTGCTTTTCACCAATTTGTTGGTGTGGCTGGCCTCTGTGAGTGCCTGCGCGGTATACTCAGATACAGAAAATTCAAAGACTTCATCGGCAATAAACTTAAGTCCTCCTCCCATCTTAAGCCATTTTGTCTGACTATGGTTTCCATGCTCCTGTGGGACAATATACCTCACATATTCCTTTTCTGCGCTACTGGAGTACATTCCTACTTTAGCATGCCGATTCATATCGCAGTAGTTTTCTTTATAACCCATTCCAAAATAGGTAAAGGTATCATTTACCGCCGTTGTTTGGATTTCAAATCCAAGACGTGGCAGGAACGTTGTGAAATCTTCAGCCAGCTTTCCCTTTAGCTCTATTGCTATCATCCCATCTTCGGTAAATGTGTACGAAGCAGCGTACCTGAAAAACGGGCGGCGGGCAATCCCAGCCAGTGAGCCATCTACCGTTATTCTGTTTCCCGCAACAGAGCAGTGATAAACCTTGCTAAACAACTTGTTCAGGTTTTCCCCGCCTTGATTGTCATCAAAAAGCCCCCATTTATGTTTCACCCGCCTGTCATTGTCGGTGGGAGCACGCCAAACGGTCAGTTTCACCATGCCAGCCAATTGTTCCGTGCCATTTTTTATGATGCTTTCCAAACAACCATAATGCTTGTTAAAGGTATACGAAAAGCCATTGCCACACGCTTCGATTGTAGCATCTGTCTCAGTAAGGGAAAGCGGAACGCTGGTGGCGACCGGGATGATTTGGCAGTTTAGCTTATGCTGACGCATGCCAATTTCTTTATCGTTCTCATCATATAGTTGTACATTTAAATACAAACCATATTTACAACTGTTTGGCAAATCGAAGGGCAGCTCGATGAAAGAAGATTCATGCGGCTCTATTGAAATGCGATAATCCTCGGATGACAGTATCGCTCCGTCAACCATCAGCGACAGAACAAGCTTAAATGCATCGAGGTTTGTAAAATCAAAACGGTTTGTAACCTTAAGACAGGTTCCAGTGAGGGAAGTGGTGAAATTTTGATATGCGTACTTGGCATTTAATGATCCGGCTTTAAAGCTGCGGTCAGAAAACACAAGCCCATCACAACAGAAATTACCATCATGTGTAAGCTCTCCAAAATCTCCGCCGTATTTCTGCACTCCTTCTGCAAGTATTGTGTGATCAGCCCATTCCCAAATGCATCCGCCTATCAGGTGTGGGTATTGATAGAATAATTCAACATAATCACTTGTATCCCCGGGGCCATTACCCATGGCATGAGCATATTCACACAAGTATACGGGCTGATTAATTTGATGGTTCAGCGCTGTTTTCTCAAGCTCGTCAACCGAAAGATACATTCTGGAGTACACATCTGTGACCCCATAAACCCCCATGCGCGAGGCATCCTCACAGTGAATCAGACGACTTGGATCACGCTCCCTGGCCCACCTTATCATTGCAGCATGATTTTGGCCATACCCGCTCTCGTTTCCCGTTGACCACATGATAACGCTGGGACTGTTCTTGTCGCGCTCTACCATGCGCTCCATTCGTTCTACAAAAACATCCTGCCATTCGGGAAGGTTACATAGCCAACCCGGATATTCCTGAACGTCGTACCCCGCAAATGGTCTTCTGTTATAAAAACCATGGGTTTCCACATCTGCCTCATCGATGACGTAAAAACCCAACTCATCGCACATTTGTATGAATTGTGGCGGTGGTGGATAGTGGGAGGTACGTATGCAATTGATATTCAGCTCCTTCATCTTCAGAAGCTCCTGTCGCATGAAATCATCGCTCATATAGTAGCCATCCGTGGGATGGGTATCGTGGTGGTTTACTCCCTTTAGCTTAACTGCAACACCGTTTATCAAAAGCTCATTCCGTTCGGAAATTCGCACTTCACGCATGCCTACCTTAAACGGTATGTATTCAGTTTGCCCCTTTACCAATACCGTGTATAGATGCGGTTGCTCTGCATTCCATAGGATTGGCTCTTCTATTTTATCCAGCTTTATGCCGTTACTGTAGATTTCATAGTGCTCTACGCTTACTGAAATCTCCTTCATATCTGCGTGTATTTCAACATCTCTGATATGGCCCGGTTCCCGCGATAGAAGATATACATCCCTGAAAATGCCAGACAGTCGGAAAAAATCCTGGTCTTCGAGATAAGACCCCATGCACCATTTTAATACTTTAACGGTGACTTGATTAATCCCCTTTGAAACAAAAGAAGTGATATTAAACTCGGCCTGCATATGAGAGCCCTGTGATTTACCGGCATATCGTCCGTTTATGTAAAGATACAGGC
>JAAYKJ010000207.1 GCA_012522505.1 Clostridiaceae bacterium | reverse complement strand
CGCTGGCACGTTCCATTGGGTCAGCATCATAAGTAGTCAGAGTCCCAGCAGCGAAACTGCCCGGGTTTGTTGAAGAAGTGTGATACAGTGTGTTGTCGTCCGTGCTATACCACATGTGATATGTGTCACCCACTTTAATGACCGCCGTGCGTCCGGATACATCCGAAAGTGTAGCCGGATCGCTCCATTGGGATACCTGAAGCGTTTGGGCTTCCCCGTCTGCCATTGCCCGCACTGCCGCCACTAAGCTTAAGCTCAGAACCAGCACCAGTGAAAACAAAATACTAAATATTCTCTTTTTCATTTTTCCTCCTTAAATCATAGTTTGTTTAATTGATTGTTCCCTGTCGTTGCGAGGCCTCTATTTTTCGTCATTGCGAGCCTTCGTAAGAAGGCGCGGCAATCGTTTACGATACGATCTTAAAGACATCACTTTGCAAGGCACTATTCTTGAATTGTCTGAGATTCCGCCTCGCCTTCGGCTCGCGGCTTCGGCCCACCCCGCCCACGCAATGACAGGGTGAATATCGGATGGGATTGCTTCGTCGCGCCTCGCCTTCGGCGGCGCTCCTAGCAATGCAATGACAGAGGAAAGACCCGTCGCAATCACGGAAGGGGAAAGCGCCTTGCAGTGACAGGGAAGGGTGCAATGACGATGCCCTTCAATTTTCCCGCCTTTTCCTCACTCAATAGGCACCACCTTCTTTGTTGTAATAGTTTAGTTTTTCCAAAACCGTAGCTTGTAGCCTATATAATATACCCCCCCCCCCACACACTGTCAAGACCCTGTAAGGGTCCATAACATATTGGACTTTTTAGGGTTAATAAACTTCCCACGACCTTACGGTCGGGGTATTAACCTATTTCAAACTTCGTTTGCCCTGCATCTTTTTTACCTTGATTCTCTATGTATGCTATTATTACTGCTTCATCAACTCCAACTGTTGATACAAAATATCCTTCCGACCATACGGCTTCCGTTCCCCAATATACCTGCCGTATGAACGAGAATTTTTGCTTCAACTCTCGGGATGTATTTTGTTTTATTATCCCTACTACTTTTCCAACAGCTATCGTTGGCGGAATCGTTAAATGTAAATGCATATGGTCTTTATCATGATTGACTGTTTTAAATTTTATCAATGGATAGTGCTCCGTCACTTCCGCCGCCTTAGCGGGAGCACATATCGTAACGACTCCCCCTGCAATGCTTGCCAAAATGGCAGACCATCAATACACCCGTGAAACTGTAAAACAGTTTGTAACGGACGCTAAAAAAGCGATGGATATGCTGGACGAAGGGCGATAGAGATTAGATGAATTTGGAAAGACCTGCCAACTGCCCGCCGGTATCGGTAATCATCTGCACTTTAAATGAAGCGGAAAACCTGCCGCATGTTCTGCCCAAGATACCGGAGTGGGTGGATGAAATCCTTTTAGTGGACGGCAATTCTACCGATGATACGATTGAAGTGGCAAAGACACTTAAACCAAATATCAAGATATTTACGCAACCCGGTAAGGGAAAGGGGGATGCGCTTAAATTCGGTATTGCACAGGCTGAAGGTGATATTATTGTTACAATGGATGCGGACGGCTCTACCGACCCTTATGACTTGCCTAAATACATCGAACCGCTGACTAACGGTTATGATTTTGCAAAAGGCTCCAGATTCTTAAATGCCAACCCTAAAATGCCGCTCTATCATAAATTCGGCAACTGGGTTTTAACGAAAACCTCCAACATACTATTCGGCACAAAATATACCGATGTATGTTCAGGCTACAATGCCATCAGGAAAGAGGATTTCCTTAAATTGAACCTGCGCTATGACGGATTTGAAATGGAGCAGGAAATGGTTGTTAAAGCCAAAAAAGCCGGGTTAAAAACGGTAGAAATCCGTCAAATAGACAAAGGACGTATCGGCAACATCAGCAAAGTATCCAGTTTCAAACAGGGCTTTACCGATTTTTTTATCATAATTAAGGAACGCTTTTAATTCATTTTGTGCGCTATGACGTTAAATATTATTCTTTCATCCGACAAAGTTAATTGCAGAAGGATTTAACAACAGT
>JAAYKJ010000206.1 GCA_012522505.1 Clostridiaceae bacterium | reverse complement strand
TCTTTATCAACGACAGCATGAATACGACCTACTTAACCGGTGACTTCCCGTTTGTTGGCGTCACAAGCTACGGAAACGACCTGAAGGAAGGTGAAACCGTAACCTGGCAGGTCACCAGCCCGCAGAAGCCCGATTTTACACAAGCTGCAACCGGCAAGGCCTTCGAACGGACAAATATTCCCCTGTGGCAGCTGGAGGAAGGCGTTTATGACATCGAAATCAAAGCGATTAGCGAAAGCGGTTTATCAGACGGTATCAAAAGAACGATTTATGTTACCGATACCTACCACGAAATCGAAAAAGCCGTAACCGAAGATTTGAAGGAAAACATGACCCTGCAAGGCGGCAAGGACGGTCTGACTACACTGCTGTTTACAGACGCCGGCCGAGGAAGGCTGGTTCCGGTATTATACGGCTTATTATACAGCGGTGGCAGCCGACTGGATCAAAAATATACGGCTTATCAGGCAGCACTTCTTCTGGACGAGATTGCGAAGGACAGAGATCGCTACCGCGATGCAGACACTGTCGACCCTTCCCAGTATCAGAAGCCTGACGGTGGATATGGGATCCTGCCCTATTCCGAAAGTGATGCGGAGTTGTCCGCGTTACTGGCCGGCTTGCTAAAAGACGAAAGCGGATCCGCGATGCTGAAGCAGTACTTTTATTCACTGAACTTTGAAGAACCCGGCAGAATAAACGCCCCGGCGTTATTTGGCCTCGCCGTGATGGGAGAACCCGTACTGGTGGACCTGAACAACGCCTTGAAGGTTCAGAACCTGTCCACCAGGGATAACCTCTATCTGGCATTGGCATTTGAAACCCTTGGTGAATCAACGGTTGCCGGGAAGATATATAACGACAGAATCGCCCCCCTGCTTGAGAATCAAAAACCATACTTCCGGTTGATGGAATCGGACGATACGGATACCATACTGAAAGACACGGCTTTGGCAGCAGTTCTGGCTTCAAGGCTTGATACACAGGATAAGGAAGGCCTTATACAGTATACCGTTAATAATTACTCCAAAAAAGTTTTGGTAAATGTCGAGAAGCTGCTGGTGGTACTGGAAGAATACCGGAAGCTTCCGGCTTCGGAAGTGGAATTCACTTACACTTACGAGGGTAACACTTATACCGAAAACTTGAAGAACGGTGGTAGCATAGCCGTGAAGGTTCCTTCGGTTAAGCTTTCGGAACTGAAGATCACAAAGGTCTCCGGAGACGCCTCGGTGGTGTCCATCTTCAAAGTACCCCTGACCGAACAGATACAGCCCGATAACAACCTGAAAATAACGCGCACCTATTATGATTATAAAACGGGAGAGAAAACCACTTATTTCCGGCAAAATGACATCGTGAAAGTTGTTTTGGACTGGGATATCGCACCCACAGCCATGGACACGCATTATGAAATTACCGATTATGTTCCGTCAGGCCTTAAACCCATAGAAAACCCATATCAGGCCGGAATTCGTTTTGACAGAGGACTCGTCTGGTGGTTCCGTAATACCGACGGACAAAAGGTAACCTTCAATGTCTGGCGCAATACAGAGAAAAAAGAACCGCTGGTATACTACTGCCGCGTTGTAAACCCCGGAACCTTCAAGGCTGACAGCGCCATCGTTCAGGGGACCCTCGTAAAAGACAGCATGATACAGGGCAAAGAAACGACCATTACAATTAGTGCAGACTAGCTATACGCCGCGAGACCGATTGCATGAGCGAGTAGCAGGCTCAGCCTTCTACCAGCCATTATATTAAAAGCCCTTCAGTGGGGAGTTACCCCCGCCACTGAAGGGCTTTCATATAGGCTTAACCGTGGTTATTCCACCTTGAACATGGATACGGCATGTTCAAGTTCCTCACCCATTTGGTTCATTTCTTTGGATAGATTGGTAAGGATTTCAGCACTGGCCATCTGTTCCTGGGTTCCTGCGGAAACTTCCTCAGATGTGGCTGCTGCTTCCTGGGATACAGCAGAGATATTTTCCATTGACAAGAGGGTTTTTTCCTTCAGGGTAAGCATGCTGTTTACCGAGTCACCCATATTCTTCATGTGCGAGGAAATCTCTTTCATGGAACGGGATATGGTATTAAATGCGGCATCTGTCTGCTGCACCGCGGACATCTGATCCATGATAATATCGCTTGTGCCGTTTGCTTCCGATACCGCTTGTTCCGTTTTATTGTTAATCGCATTGATGATGTTGTTAATCATGATGGAGGCATCCTTTGATTGATCGGCAAGTTTTCTGACTTCTTCGGCAACGACTGCAAAACCCCGGCCTGCTTCGCCAGCTCTTGCGGCTTCAATCGCGGCGTTTAATGACAACAGGTTTGTTTGCTCCGCGATACCGACAATCACCTTAACAATCTTCCTGATTTGTTTCATGTCATTATTCAGGCTGTTGATCTCCTCCACAATCTTCTGTGATGCTGTTTGGGTTTGATTGGCTTTATCGTTCAGTGTTTTAACGACGGTAATGGCCTGAACACTGATATCTTCTGTGTTCATGATCAAAGAAGAAACGTGTGACAAGTCATCTGTAACCTTATTGATACCATCTGAGAGGTGGTTCATGTAGTCAACACTCTGTGAAACCTCCTGGGCCTGTTCCGAAGAACCTTTGGCAACCTCTTGCAGGGTTAGTGCAATCTGTTCGGAGGAAGCATAGGTTTGTTCGGACGAAGACGAGACCTTTTTTGAGATATCCAAAACATCGTTCACAGATGCTTTGACCTTTTGGATTAATGTTTTTATGTTGTTGATCATATCATTGTAATTTGTGATGACCTCTCCAATTTCATCCTTGCTATTATCCTGTATTTCCTCGGTTAAATCACCCTGCTTTGCTTTTCTCATTATATTGACAAGCTTTGATAAAGGCTTGGATATGCTGCCCGAAATCACAAAAGCAAGCAAGATTGAAATCAAAATTCCACCGATTGCGACAATAACTATCCTCTTACCAATTTCAGTTGCAGCAGAGTTTAAAAAGCTATGCGGTGTTATGGCAACAATATAGAAAGGGGTTTGTTCAATTTTGTAGAAATTGCATTCCGCCTTTCCCTCAAAGTTTGCTTCTATACCTGCTGATGTTGCACCGGTCTCAGCTGCCTCCTGCCTAAACCTTTCAAACAATGAAGCATCCGGAAAGAAAGAACCCACTTCCAGGTCTTCCCTACTGGAATATAAAATCTGGCCGTCCTCATGGAGAAAGAATATCTGGACAGACTCATTGACATGAAAGCTATCAAAAATCTCCTTTATACTATTCGGTTCCAGTTCGATGAACATATTTCCGGTTTTTGAACCTACTTCTATATGGACACCTTTTTTTACATACGCTATTTTGCCATTCTCATCGGTATACCACTTTGCCTTATCTTCAGTAGCCTCAAACTCTTTGTTCAATTCATCAAAGGGTATGGAAAAATTATTCAGACCAGTGAAGATAGGCAAATCCCCTGCGGACGGGTAGAATACAGTATAGGAGATTGAAGAAACCTGGGTTGTTTTTACAATCATTTCTTTGGATAGATTGTTCCGAATGGTTAATATTTTGCCTTGGTCCGCCTTTATATTAGCACGAAAGTTATCCTGAATGATTGACGAGAAAAGCAGCGAATCTACTGCATCTACGCTTTTATTGATTTCATTGCTTACATTCGTCCCAAACTGTGTTATAACCTGACTGGTGTATTGCTTTATTGTGTCTCTAAGAACAGTCTTGGAGCTGTCGTAAGAAGAAATCCCCAAAATGACAAGTGGCCCGATAGAAAGAAGCAAAAACACAAGGATAAGGCGCCATTGAATCTTGAGTCTGCGTATTAAATCCAGTCGAGAATCAAGAATTTTTTCTGATCTTACCTTCTTTATCTTGTGCAGAAAATCCAATATCCCAAATTTCCTGACATCCTTCTCCAATCGTTTCTCTTTTTTGTTGGTAGCCATAATAACCCTCCATCATCCCCTGTATCGATAATTTAATATGCCCGTGGAATGTATCAGTAGCCATCTCATTGATGCACATCGTAATGCACATCGTAATGCACATCTGTTTCCTTAAAAAGAAACCTGCCGAATTTTGAAGCCAATGGATCTGCCTGTGAAGTAACTAATACGTTCTGGGTTCATTCTATAAATCTATTTACCCTATTCTGTAAACTTACAAACTTTTTTATTGGACTGGAAGATAATCTGCCAATACAACTTTTCACAAAATTATATCGGCAAAATTAACTTTAAAAATTATACTACAGATTCGTCGTACGACTTGAAAACAGTAAAAAAACGAAGAGCAGTTGAATAAGGAAGCTGCAATTGAATTGCAGCTTCCCTGTGCCTGCGGAAATAAGCTCCGCACATCGATTTGGCTTTTCTTGTATCGTGTTTAAGCACCCGTTAATTTCATCATCAATTCATTCATAATCGATTGAATGATCGACTCGGTTACCTCACCCTTTGGATTATAGTTCCCATCCGCATCCAGTTTCGAAACACCTGAAGAAACCAAGTTTTGAACACTTTCTAAAGCCCATGGGCTGATATCGGCTTCATCGGAGATAGCAACCGCCTCGCCTGTCAACTTCATCCCATTCATATCGGCCAACCTGTTTATGATAACAGCAAGCTGCTCCATCGTAAGTTTTTCATCTTCATGATAGTTACCCTCGCCATCACCCAGTAACAATCCCATCTGTTTCGCAACCTCCACCGGTTCGGGAACACCACTTAGTATTAGCTCAAAGAATTGCGCTCTTGTGACAGGTTCACTCGGCTCCTGTCCAAAAGCCATGACTGTTTCATACAAATCAAGGTTGGCTTCTATCTTCTCAGCACTGCCCACAGTTGACCATATACCATTGGCAAGAAGGGCCTCAAACATCGCAGCCGAGTCCCTCAGGTCTGAGACAGTGGTGGATTTGATTTCCTCTAATATCTTCAACCGATCCTCGACGGTTTTGCCCATCAAATAATTGTTCATTGTATTGACAGCTCCGGTGATTTCTCCTTCTGGCTGCGTGAAAGTGCTGAATGCTTTCAAGATGTATCGATCCAGTTCTTCCTGCGTAATATCCAGAGTCCTTATAAACTCTGGTAAGCCCTTGTATACTTCGAGGGTTTCCCTGATGTTCGGATCCCGGTAGGATATCATCATAAAGGAAGTGGAACTGAAATTGACAATATTGTCATATGCGCCATATCCGAACCTGATTCTCGGGGTGATATAATTCTCGGATATAACCAGTGCTATAGGGATAAATTTGCCACTGTATGTGGTACCCATGCTTTCATAATCAGCGGAAATCATATTATACTGGACCGCAGTATTGATGGTTATCCCTTCCTTACGTGCCGGGGCCGGAATCTGAGTATAATCCTGCGCGACGATGGCTTTAGCCGGTAGTGTGTCGAGTAGTTTGCCCACTTCTTCTTCATACTTTCCGATGTTGCTTTCATTCCCGGTAAACATGGTAATCATATTGGTTTTGTTCAGAACCAGCTGATGGAGGGATTCCAGCTCTGTCAAAACCGCATCCGGACTGGTCTGAAGCGCTTGTTCTACCTGAGTAAGGAAGCTGTAGTAATCCATCCCTGAAACATAGTTCTGGTAGTTGCTGCAAGCATTCTGGTTTGCCATGTTTCGGACGATAAGCAGGTTAACAGGATTATTTATAAACATGTTTTTCAGCGAAGAACTTTGTTGTTTCACATGGTTTATGATGGTATCCACATCTGTGAATTGGGTATGAAGAAGTATTTCTGTAACAAGCTCCATCTGATCAGCATATTCCTCCATCAAGCCCATCCAGGAAATGTTCACCACAGGTGTGAATGTGTTCCAGTCATCCTGAGGGATGGTGGATAAATTAAAGGATGCACTATTAAGGTATCTGATGGCCAGCGTCCCAAGCTGTTCTTTGGTATAACGCTCGGTATCCATCTTTCCCAGCAACCCCGAATAAAGTTGCAGCCAATGAAGCTTTTCAATGGGCACCGCTGAAGTGTCCAGCAGCAAAGCGGTAAACCCTGTTTCGGCAACATCCGCCGCCGTTGAAAGCATTCTGACACCATCTTCCAGTTCTGTTTCGTTGATCTTGTATGCTTTCACCTCTACAGGCAAATCTGCAGCTTGAACTACCTGAAGCTGATTCACAATCGCAGGATCTGTTTCTCTGCTGTTCCACTCATTATACGCTTGTGTATCGCTAACAATTTTTTCGATTTCCTCTAAACTCATAGATGCCTTAAGTTCGGCCAGATACACTTGATGTTGTTCAGCAAGCTGCTCGGTAAGCCCGGGTTCGGGAACTGTCAGAACCAAAGCCGCATGATTGTTGTTTTGAATATACTTCGTGTTTAAATCTTCCAGATAACGATCGCCAATCTTATTGGTAATGCTGTTAAGGTTTTGTATCAGGTTGTTGTAATAATTAACACTTCCAGTATTTGCCCAAATTACACCCGTGGCAAGAGAGAGGTTGATTCCTAGGTTTGTCATCTCTGTCAGGTTTGAGTTGCTGAGCTTAATCGACGACAATGTAGCGTCAACCACATTCTTGTCACAACCGTTGGTTGACACGCTTCTGATACCGTCATCCACCAGTGCCTGGAATGCATCCTTTTTGCCTATATCTGCATTTTCCGCCTTAAATATCAAAACAGGCTGTACAAATGAATCTACCAAGCTGACGGACATTCTGCCACCGATTTGTTTTTCCCTGAAGGCCTGTTGAAGTGGAGATGAATCCTGGTTCAGCACCGAGACCAAAATGGTTAGCCCCACAAGGTCTTCTTCGGTAACATCGGTCAGCGCGAATGCATAATCGATCTGAACCATATTTTCCGTGTTTGTATCGGCGGTAACAGGGAACTTGTATGTATGCTCTGTTTTATGTTGCAGTGGAGCAATTTTCCCATAATTGATCTGAATATCTTTTCTGTCAAAGCTTTGAAGATACTGTTCATCAATCATTTCCAAGAATTTGCTATAATCCAGATCTCCATACAGAATCATCAGAGAGTTGGATGGGTGATAGTAGTTCTGATGGGTTTGGACGAGCTGCTCATAAGTCAAATCGATGATCTTTTCCGGATCTCCGCCCGAATTATTGGCCTGGAAGCTGTTTGGAAACAAAGCATCCAAAACATTATATAATGCCGCTGTAGAGATGTCCCCCATAGCTCCCTTCATTTCATTGTAAACAGTTCCGTTAATCAGCAGGGGCGCATCTGTGTCAGTCATTTCATACCGCCATGCTTCTCTCAGAAAAATATTCCGGTCTGTGTATACCGAAGGATGATACACGCAATCAAGATAAACTTCCGCTAGCTTCAGCAGCTGCTCTTCACTCATGGATGATACCGGATAGGAAGTAACGGTAGGGCTGGTAAACGCATTTATGAATGTGCTGTAGGTCTGGTTTAGAATTGTAAACAGGACATTCTTCATCGGATAATTCTTTGAACCCGATATCGTTATATGTTCCAGGATATGGTTCGCCCCGGTATTGTCTACAGCCGGTGTTCTGAAGGCAACTTCAAAGGAACGATCGATATCTTTGCTTTGAATATAGAACAACTTTGCACCTGTCTTTTCATGTTCGAACAGCACGGTTTTTGCATTGACAATTTCCATATATCCAATTTCCTCTGCCCGGAAACCGGATATGACTTGTCCAACCTCAGGCAGCTGATGCAATTGTATTTCTTCGGTATTGGCAGCGTTAAGCTGTACGCCCATGCTCATGAGCAGGACAATGGCCAGTGTCAATGAGATTATTTTTTTCATTCGACTATCCTCCGTTTATAAATTTGGAAAATATTGATTTTATCTATAATACGAATGGAATTTTGTTTTGTCTTCCAACAGCAAAAAAAACGCTGCATGTAACATCAGTATTGCCGTTTTCCAGTAAAATATCTCTCGTGTTCTTATGAAGCGTTCAAACGAATCGCTGTTCACCGAGCGCAAGCGCTCATTGAACCGGAATTATGCACTGTGCAGAATTTTGTTTTTGCTGGCAACCAGCATCACACTGCCAACATATGTCAACGTTTTTATTTTATTGTAACAAAGGATGTGGATATCTGCAAATGGCTTTATATCAAGGTCAACTTAATGGAATCATACGATTAAAAATATCGCTTCAGGGTAAATATAAAATATAATGGGGGGAGTTTATTTGAGTGAAATTTATCGTGACGATGCGCTTGTGATTACACAGGAGCAAGGTAATTATTATATAGAAACCTTTAAAAAGGGAATATCACCTGATAGCGTGTACAAGTTAGTAAAGCAGTTTCCAGGTTTCGAGATTACCAGGTTTAACGCTATGCATAAGGCACTGCTCCACGCTCCGTATGGACCGGAACTGTTTGGTATCAAAAAGGACCAGATTACAGTTCAAGTCTCTCAGGATATGCTTGAAGCCTATATAACATTGAATGTCCCCGCCCAAAAGCTTGACAGGGTTTACCGGGATCAGTTGTTTGCTGAAGTAATGGACGCATTGAAGGATGCCGATATCACATACGGCATCTTGCCCGACACGTTAAAAGGGGATCTGCCGCTGAACAGGCCCTTATTAATCGCTCGTGGCATGGCTCCTGTTCATGGCAAAGATGCCGAAGTGAAGTACTATAAAATCGATGACCCTCAACCAACGATTGTGGATCATGGTAAAGTAAACTATTATGATCTGAATTTAATCCATAAAGTGCGCACTGGAGACTGGTTGGGTGAAAGGACCGATCCGGTACCCGGGACGCCTGGAAAGAATGTGTACGGTGTCGAGATAGAACCAGAATGTGGGGAACTGGTACCTTTACATTATGATCGAAATTCAGTTGAATTGGTCCGGGAAGATGGAAAAGATGTATTATATGCTTTAAAAACAGGGGCCGTGTATAACATCGACAATAATATCGCAGTGTACGATGTTCTTGAGATAGACGGAGATGTAGACTTTAATTCGGGTAACATCGATTTTAGTGGGTATGTCTTCATCAAAGGAAGTGTGGAAGAGAATTTTTCGGTTCGTTCAGGCAAGGACATTGAGATCTTGGGTGAATACGGCATTGGCGGCGTTGACACCATTGAAAGTGTGGACGGAAATATTTACATCCGCGGTGGAGTTGCTGGAAAAAACCGGGCAAAAATTAAATGCAAAAAAAACCTCTATGTAAAATACCTGTCCGATGTTGAGGTGATTTGTGAAGGAAGTGTGTATGTAGGTTTCTATATCAGGAATTCAAAGATCCGCGCTAAGCAGGTGATTGTTGATTCCAGCCGGGGCCAGATTGTTGGTGGCCTTATCGATACCGATATCAGGGTTGAATGCGCGGATATTGGTAACCGAATGGAAACTCGGACGTGGGTTACCGTACGCGGATTCAACAGGGATGAATTGCAAGGCAGGGTGGAGGAAATCGTAGGTATTGTCCGTGAGAAAAAGGAGCAGTTAATCAAACTGAAAAGAATGATGAAAGGCACTGATCGGAAAAAAAATGATGCTTCCATCATGCAAAAAACGCGTTTTGCACTCCTTCAGGTTCAGGCTGAGATTAAAAGCCTGGAAGCCGAAAGGCTAAGCGTGCAAAACTTCATGAAAACCCCTGGGGAAGGTGCGGTAATCGTTAAAAGACGCATCTATCCAAAGGTACGGATTGAGATTCAGGGCGAAGCGCTTGAAATTGGAGAGGAGGCTTTGGCTTCCGTCTTTATCGTCAGGGACGGAAGGGTACAGCCCATATAATTCAGTTGTTGATCCAATTCAGTGCCCTGTGAAGGATAACAATAATCTCCGCTCTTGTGGCAAAGTTTTTCGGCGCTATAGAGCCATTAATTCCGTTTATGATACCGGATTTTACGAGGCATGCGGCCGCAGGTCTTGCATAATTGCTGATCGCTGCGCTGTCTTCATACTGGTTAAGGATCTCTTCCCCTGCCAGTTCAACCTCATGCCCTGTAATTGCCATAGCCCGTAGCAACATGACCATCAGGTCTTCACGGGTAATGTAGCTATCTGGGTAAAAGTAATTCTTGTTCTCCTGAAGAATCCCAAGCGCTTTTGCAACTGCGATGTCTTTATGGTAATAAGAATCTGCGGGAACATCCATATAGTTCTCTACTGTTTCAGCCTTTAACCCAAACGCACGGATCAGCATCAGAACAAAATCCCCTCGTTTCGTGTTTTCAGCTGGATAAAAAAATCCGTTTCCATCCCCATATACTATTTTTTTCTCGTACAACCCATCAATGGATGCTTTCGCCCATTCGTAGTCTGGGCCGATATCGTGAAAGAAAGCAGATAGGCTTGACTTTATAACTGCCCCTTCACTTTCATGATGCAGCCTGTCCAGCGCTGTTACCAGATACCCCACTTTGCCCGGTTGCTCCTGTGGATCGAGGTATTCCTGCACCTCTCCCGTACCTTTTCGAACGGTTGCGATCAGATTCGAAGCTATCTCATGAATATTCGTATTCACTTTTTCCCCTTCTTCAAAGCGGTAAATAGCATAATATGCCGTATTTGCATCAGAATCAGACCAAGTTATTCGGATACCATCGCTAACAGGTTCCATCCATCCTGGTACGGGCTTTTGTGGCGCATGTCCCCCCTTCCATGGCATAACGGGAATCAATGCTTTGCTGTTCCATATATAGTCAAGAGCATTTCCTATCGCCTGTTGTTTTCTGTCATCGTTCATATTCCTGGCACGGAACATAATCGTTCCTGAAATCAAATCATGGCAGGAATTCATCTTTAACTGGTTCTCCAACTCTCTGACAGCATTGGCCCCTTTAAACCACGTATCACTGTCATCATTAATTTTGTATAGAGCCTGTCCAATATAGAGATGGACGTCTTTATCCTGAACGACTTCTGCCCACCAATTTGCAACCTCTCCATATGATGCCCTTGGGTTGGCAAAAGAGTAATAAATCTGAGGGGCTATGTAATCGATCAATTCCTCTTCAACCCACTTTTTCGTATCGGCAAAGGAGGAATCATAATTTGTGTAACTGTTTTCAGAATTAGAGCCTTCTGGGTGTTCACTTTTGTTTCTCCAAACTCCCGAAGGGCTAATCCCAAACTTCACCCAGGATTTTTCAGCCCGGATTTCCTCAGACAATTCCTTTACCAACAAATAAGTGTTGTTTCGTCTCCAATCCCCAATATCCGTGAATTGGCCTTTGTTGTATGTTTCAAAGGTTCTTCGATCATTCAGCTTTGAGCTGGTGCTTTCATAGTAAAAATAGTCATCAAAGTGAACCCCGTCGATATCATATTTTCGGACTACCTCCATGACCCGTTTGATGATCCATTTCCTGGCATCCGGGAAGCCGGGATCAACAACATAACGGTTCGAAGCTGTTTTAATCCATGCCGAATGCTCTCTAAATACGCTTTTTTTGATGCTCAGCGAGTCTCTGGTTTGTGAGCTGGTGGAAACGGACACCCGATATGGGTTGAACCATGCGTGAAATTCAAGGTTCCGCTGATGGGCTTGTTCAATGATGAACTCAAGAGGATCAAACCCCGGATCTTTACCGAAGGTGCCTGTCAAATACCTTGACCAAGGTACGAGCTCCGATCGATAAAAAGCATCCGCTTCCGGGCTTACCTGGAAAAACACTGCATTCATATTCATCGAAACAGCTCTGTCCAAAAACGCAATTAATTCTTCCTTGCAGGTTTTAATCCGTTCCTTATCATTTTTTATCGACACGGCTTGAACAGAAGGCCAATCCAGGTTCTGAACAGTGGTAATCCACACTCCCCGAAGATGCCTTTTAACAACTGGCATTTTCCTGGGCAGGAACCCGGAGTATGGGTCATAAGGCGTAACAAAAGCCTGGGCTTGCAGTGTTAAGAAAATAAGACATGTCATTAGCATCATAAAACTGGTTATGTACTTCTTTTTCATCCGTGCCTCCACAATGTTTTTTGCAGCGATTTCAATAGATTGTGCTACAAACCACTCCCAAGTTTAGATCCAACACCATGAATTGGACTGTAAAAAACACTCTGTTTCATCAATTTTCTCACAATTGACAGCCTATACAAAAGTTAAATATCTGTTACATAATCCTCGACAAAACTATAAAGTTACTGTTCACATCCAATGTCATTTAGCTAAGCATAATATAGCCTGACTGACATAACAGAAACACTTGAGAGATGGTGAAAGAAATAATCCGACGTAAAATGAAATTAATTCGGTAAATGCATAAATCATGGTATGATTAAAAGATAGAATGAACATCTGCCTAAAAAGAAGTATAATGCTACACAGCAAGGTTCTATAGATTAAGAGAATCTATAGTGTACAAAGAAAGTGAGAAATCTGTAATTGATATTTCACTTTCTAATTACATAAAAACCTTAACTAAATGACATTGGCGTGTGAACAATAACCTATAAAACCGGTTAGCGGGCTATATGTTTTTTCCATTGATGAGGCTATTATGTTATAACGCAGGATGAAGCCCTTCCCAAGTTACCCGCCACGACCCATCTTTCGGGAATCCGGGTAGTTCATCATCACACCCTTCCCAGCCTGCCGCCATCATTGCGATTGCAGTCAGAAGCCCTCCGTTACCGGGAAGATAGACCGGCAGGTCTTTTCTGTCAGCCTGTTTGTTGTGACCATTAGGAAGATATTCATTTTTAGCAGCAGGATACAAAAGCGCTTCCACCGCCATTTCAGGCTTTCCCAGCCTTGCTGATGTCATTGCCATCATTGGGAAATCCCAACCCCATACTTCATCCATATTCCACTTTTGAAAAACAGCTTCCAGCGTATTCAGCATGATCTCACTGTTGACCTTTTTCCCGGGCAGGATACCGAGGGCTCCGAGCATGGAGGGATGATCATGATTATACTTTTCAAAAGTATCTGGGCAATTCTCGTGCGCAAGATAGACTCCATCCTTCACAGGTAATGGAGCTAACCCTTCAGCAACCTTCTGCCATTCGGGTTCCAAGCCTAAGTTCAGCCTCTTTCGCCATTCGTTTGCGATATTCAAACCGAAAAACCAGTATTCCAACTCGAATGTTGGATTCAACGTATCCTGAGGTGCATGATTTTCCTGTGCCGGAATTAAGGATGGCCCCAGAACATACCTCTTTTGTTCGCAGTCATATTCAGCATAGGACGCCATGAAATCTGCAGTTTCAAACACAATATCCTTATAGTTTTCCAGGGTCGACCGTGTTGGATGGGATCGGTACAGCAACTCGGCATAATAAATGGGGTGAGGTTGTTGCCATATCAACAATGGTCCTATCTGAGAGGGACTGTCAACGCCTTCCTGAGAGACCATTTTAGGCCAACGGGCCCCCTTATACCCCTGAAACAGAGCCCGTTTTTTGGCCTCAGGTAATATCGAATGATACCACCACATGCTTTTTTCAAAAAGTTCCGTCCTCCCCCACAAAGGAAAATGTACACCATGCCACCAATGCATTTCAAGATGAAACTTACCGTACCAGCTGTTAAAGGTCAGCCCGGTTTCCTGTGGTGGCAGAGAGCCCGAGCATTGCACCGCCATCAGGTATTGTGACAGAACCACTCTGCGTTCCAGTTCATTCGCCCTGACATCGGTACTGCCCTGAAATTCGATCATTCCACCATTCATCCAGTATTTCTCCCAGTGCTCTTCGCATGCACGAGAAGTCTCATCAAAGGTGGGCAACTCGTCGCTTTGCATATGAGGTGAAAATGAAAAGACAATTTCTAACTTTGCTGTTTGGCAGGTAGCTTTCACCGAGAAACTATTCCTTCCAGTTCTTAAAAAATCCGTACCATTTGACGCAGCAATTCTTATATGGTAACTGTCTTTGTCAAGGATGTGCGTTAGCTTGGCATAACCTGATTGGTGTTGGGCAATATTGGTATAGTGCCGGTTATCCTTGTTCCAGTCGGCTGCTGATTTATCTGCTGACCCATAAGGCAGAGAAATTTTCACACTCATCCGATTGTTCTTTATCAATTCTGATTCCAACTGAAACGCGAGAATATCACGCTTAGGGTGGCAGCACACAATTGTATTGACCTTTTGGCCTTCCACAAAAAAGCTGCTCTTTAAGATCCCCTTCCACATGTCTAATCTTTGGCATGGCTGAATAATATCACCCGGGGTTGCTGGTGAGCCGTCTTCTTTAATGATATCCAACCCTATCCTTCCCAAATGAAGCCTGTGAGGGTTCTGCCTGAGCCAGTGGAAAGGAACCTCCTGGCCTTGCTCTTCGGTTGCATATCCGACATTTCTTGTGAGAGTTTTGTGCATTTCCATCTGCAAAGAATGCTCTTTATAGCTTTCTTTCTCCCCTGCTGCAGGGGTAGTATGCCAGCCCCATTGCGATTGAGTGCATAACGGGATACCCTCCTCGTATATTTCCGGAAAAGTTTGTAGCCCTGTTACATCTGCGGAATACGCTATTTCTCCATTGCCGACGGTTAACGGAGAGAACGGATCAAACCGGGTTATTTCTGGATTGTGTCTACTAACTAATTTGTACCTGTTGATTGCCATCTTTCTTACCTCCGCTTAGTAAGCACTTGTGCAGACTCATTCAGTATCAGGTTCAAAGCACCAGACGAGCCCCTGGTTGAGAAAGGTTCCATCAGATGCATATCCAGTAGTTGAAAACACAAGAACATTCATCAGGGAAGGGAAATCTGAGCTATTTTGTTTCATATCGAAAACGTTTAAAATCCGCACATCCACCATCAGTGATTGTATTATAACTGAAAAGCCCAATTCTTGAGCCTTTCCAAAAACCGGAACATAAAGTGCATGCTCCACCCAACTGAATGTATTCCCTATTGTCAAAACTGAAGGAAAAAGTAGTAGTACCCTTTAGATCGATATTCGCTCCAAACCATATGGTATCAGTATGAATAACTGGCCCGTGGTAACAGACTCCCCCTGTAACAGCCTGAATACGACAGCCCAGTTCCTCCCGAACAATCCCGATCCAGTTTTCTTCCCGGAAAGCTAAAAATAATAAGCCTGCAATTTGTCCCTGTTTCATGTTTTCACAGCTCATCTGAACTGAAACAGTCCCGGCTTCACCCATTATCTTCTGCGTAATGGTATTCCTCGCTTCAGCAATATTTTCAGCAAACATTGCTTCTAGGCTTAAATATCCCGGGCGCCATGATAGAGACCATTTTTCATTCACCGGGTTATGGTTCCATTGCCATTGAAGCCCAAGCTGCGGTGTATCAAAGTCATCGGACGTCTGGGGTAGTTGTCTGGGGTAATTCATGCCAACATCCGGTTTTTTGCAAATACTAACAGGCTCACCTCCGCAACCCATCACAGGCCAATCATCCACCCATGATACAGGCTGAAGATGACAAACACGGCCCAGAGCTCCTGCGCTTTGAAAGTGTATAAACCAAGACTGGCCAGATGGCAACTCCACAAGTCCTCCCTGATGAGGCCCATTAATGCTGGTTGAACCGGTTTTAAGAACCACTTTACGCTCATAGGGTCCATATATGTTTTTTGACCGCAGAACGGTCTGCCAGCCTATCTCAACCCCACCCTCCGGAATGATCAGGTAGTAGAATCCGTTTCTTTTGTGTATTTTTGTTCCCTCTGCGATTTTCCCGACAAATACAATAACGCCATCATCCAGCAGCCTCTTACCATCGGTACTCATTTTATGAATGATGATCGGTCCGGCTCCAACCGTGCTGTGGCCCAGATAGGCATTGCCATCGTCATCCCAGAAAGGGCATGGGTCTTCCCACCCAGCAACACGTTTTACTTCATGAATTGGTTCCCATGGGCCGGATGGATGCGCTGCAGTACTCATATACAGGCCTTCATCCGGTGTGCAAAAATAAACATAATACCGGCCTTCATGGTACCGCAGAGATGGCGCCCAGGATCCTTTGGCATATCCATTCATTTCATCATAGATCTTGTCATGCTTTAATGCACTGTAAACTCTGCCAATAATCGACCAATTCACCAGATCCTTCGAGTGTAGAACAGGTATCCCCATGAAATGGAACTCGGAGCATACCATGTAAAAGTCATCTTTGACCCGGATAATGTCGGGATCGGAGTAATCCGCATTGAGAACAGGGTTCTTATAATATCCGTTACCGAGATCCCCCCAAGCAAAGGAGTTTAATATAGTTTTTTTGCTATCCATACAAGCATCATCCCTCACGGTATTTTTTTCATCCACAAATAACTGCATTCCACGCATCAAATTTGATTAAGATTGCTTGGAATTTTTTTAATTATAGCACATTGTGTCTCTGGATTTCCAGCAAACTCTTTAAAGTTCACCTAAACATCAATCGGTCCTGATCTTTTCAATCACCGACAAATTCGTTGACAGGTGTATACATGCATGCTAATCTAAACTAGAAAAATATAGAAGACAGGTATCTCAGAATAAACGAGGAGGAGTCATCTTGCACAAAAAAATTAACCTTGGGATTATCGGTTATGGCAACTTGGCCAGGGGGGTGGAATATGCCATCGAGAAAGCACCTGATCTTGAACTGGTTGCTGTCTTTACCCGAAGAAATCCGGATAGCGTTCATGTAAGAACAAAAGATACCCTGGTATTGCATGTGGACGAGGCTGTTCAATATAAAGAACAAATTGATGTGATGCTCCTGTGTGGGGGGTCTTCTTCTGATTTGCCGGAGCAAGGCCCGTATTTCGCAAAGATGTTCAATACGGTGGATAGCTTTGATACTCATGCGAAAATTCCCGAATATTTTGCAACTATGAATGCTGCGGCAGAAAAAGCAAAAAAGACCAGTATCATTTCGGTTGGTTGGGATCCTGGTCTGTTCTCAATGAGTCGAATGCTGATGGAAGCTGTTCTGCCAGAAGGCAGAAATTACACTTTTTGGGGGAAGGGCGTTAGCCAAGGGCATTCCGATGCAATACGCAGGGTTGATGGTGTAAAATACGGGGTTCAGTATACTGTTCCCATCGAATCTGCCCTTGAAAGAGTAAGGGAGGGCAGCCTGCCTGAACTTCAAACAAAGGAAATGCACATACGGGATTGCTATGTCGTTGCTGAAGAAGGCGCTGACAAAGCAACGATAGAAAATTCTATCAAACTAATGCCAAATTACTTCGCCGATTATGATACCAAGGTTACTTTTATTTCCGAAGAGGAAATGAAAGAAAACCATGGTGCAATGCCGCACGGCGGATTTGTTATCCGCAGTGGAGCTACTGGAACAGGTAAAAACAAGCACGTCGTCGAGTTTTCCATCAAACTCGACAGCAATCCTGAATTTACCGGCAGCGTATTAACAGCATATGCGCGAGCCGCTTACAAGCTGAGTCTGGAAGGGCAAACCGGAGCTAAAACTGTGTTTGACGTTCCTCTTGCATACCTTTCAAATAAAACCTCCGAGCAGTTAAGAAAAGAGATGCTGTAGAGAAAAACGGCATTAGGACGCAATATTTACTCCCCCACTATCTTCTTCTTAAGTGCCTTAAGACGGAAATACATCTCGCGGGGCACACGATCCTCAAAAAGGAATGGTGCCGTTTTCATAAAACCTGGATCCTGGAAGTCCCACCAGGTAAGCGCCATTATTTCCTGCCTTGAACAGGCTATTGTGTAGAACTGTTCCACCCAATCCGCCTGAATGTGTTCATCCCAAGGGGCATGCCACACCCCTCTTGTAAGCCCTACCTGGGATTTTGGATCGGTCGCATCATAATTGAGATCAATACCCCGTGCTGCACCGCCAGGAACACCCATTTCGGTGATATGAATGGGCTTGCCAAACCGTGCGTATTCATCCAGAAGTCGGCTGATGGCAACCATATCCCTGGCAGGAAAATACATTTGAACACCTATCGCGTCAAAGTCTATTCCCTTTTCTTCGATGGCTCGCTCAAAGAATTTCAGTGGCGTTACTGGCTGATCGAAAGCCAGGCCCCAGCAGACAAATTTTCCTGCAGCATATTCACCAAAAGGCAGGCATACGTTTATAATCGATGTAGCCTGCGGGTTGCTTTCGCGGACGGTATCACAGCAGATCTTTGCCAGATCCATCAGCTGATCCTGAGTGAAGTTGAAACAGTTTGCCCAGTCATGAGGCTCATTGATAGAGTCCCAGATGTCAATCCGCCCCTTGTATCGGGTAACAGTCTTACGGATATATTCCCGGGCGAAAGCTGATAATTCATCGTAGCTTTTGTGATACATCCAATCGGGATTCACATGGCCATGACCGAACCAGAGTGGGTGCCCTTTTGCTTTGATCCCAGCTGATTCACACCATTCCAGAAGCTCATCCCTCCGAGCATAATCATATACTCCTTCTTTGGGAACAACCTGATTATAATAGAATGGTAATGTGGCAAAATTCAATAGCTCAGTGAAATATTTCGCATACAAGTCCTTCCCTGAATATCCCCAAACATTGCATCCAAGAAGCATTTCGGGTCTGGGATTTGCTTCCAGGATATCTGTCGCTTTTTCAAACAACGTTGCTTCTGCAGCAAAGATTGCATGAGATAATGCCTTCAGGCGGCAATAATGGGTATCCAACCCTTTTGATGCAAGCTCTCGATATTCGCAGGCAGCATCCAGGTGGCTTTGTGCATATGCCGAAAGAATAACTCCTTTTGACAATCTTTTCGCTTCCCAAATGTATGTTTCAACAGCTTCAGACACAAAATCAATTGTATCCGTCGTATAGCCTTCCCCATGGTTATGAGCCATGACCCAAATGTTTCCATATAGAGGAATGTTCACCCGTGCATGCAGCATATATGGACTTTTCGTAACTTGAAGCTCTACCGTTCCATCAGACATAATTCGACTTTTGCGGATATCTGGCTCAAAATGCAGATCGCTGGAATAAAGGGTGTTCAGCAGATACTCTGGAGCGGCCTTGCCATTTGTATCCGTTATTTTAACATTAATTGTCCTTACCATAAATAGCTACCTTCTTTCCGGCTTTCGTATCCCAGTATTAACTCGAATTGTTGTTACTACACTGCCTTGGTTGGATTGGTCTGTATGCCATCGTTTTTATGGTTCACATAAAAACAGTCCATATTTATATTATCCATATTTGGCGAGCTTTGCAATACAAATTATCCAAATCCAATAATATTTCATTAATTGTATTGACCGTTTCTCCGCATCCATCCTTCTGTATTTTGGAGGATCTTTATGGACATCACAACGAAATTGGCCAGCACCCGCTACCGTAAACTCTTCGTTGCTATTTCTTGTTTTTCTTTGTATGGGCTACTTTGTAAGTCCTGTCAAGATATTTTTTTATGGTTCGATATTCTATACTCGCCACCCCGGAAAACAGGATATCCACCATATTCAATTGCGCAATTCTAGAGGCCATTGCTCCACTTCTCATTGTGTTTTCAGGAGATGACAGGAACAACTGGATATCAGCCATTTCTCCAAGAGAGCTAATTCCGTACCGTGTTATGGCAATCACAATCGCACCCGACTGCTTCGCAACCTTTGCTGTTTCAATAATATCCCTGGTTTCTCCTGAATAGGAGATCGCCACAGCTGCGTCATCTTTATTTAAATTGGCTGCAGTTGTAATCTGCAGATGAGGATCCGCCCAGGAATAGCAGACTTTACCGATTCGTGGAAACTTTTGTAAAGCATCCTTAGCAACGATAGCAGAAGCACCAGAACCGGAGAAAATCATTGTACCTGACTTGTGGATTGCATCGACCGCCTTTCTGATCTCTTCGCAGTCCAATATCTGAAAAGTATCTTCTATCGCTTTTTTATTGTTCAGGCAAACATTTTTGATAATTGTCTCCAGTTTGTCTCCCGGCCTGATATCGGTATATTCTCCTCCTGAACTCTGCCATGTAGACATATCCCGTGCAATTTCAATTGCAAAATCCCTGTTTCC
>JAAYKJ010000205.1 GCA_012522505.1 Clostridiaceae bacterium | reverse complement strand
CCCGAGAGGAAGACCCAAGCACTGGAACGCTCCCCCGAGAGGAAGACCCAAGCACTGGAACGCTCCCCCGAGAGGAAGACCCAAGCACTGGAACGCTCCCCCGAGGGGAAGACCCAAGCACTGGAACGCTCCCCCGAGAGGAGGACCCAAGCGCTGGAACGCTCCAACGCCCCGACCCGTAAACAAGGATTTTCAGCGCTCGCGTATTACCACACAATTGCGCTCATTGAATGAAATGGTGTAGGTGGATCTTGCAATTTTGATAAAGGTAAGGAAGTGAGAAGATGTCTGTTACACTTTTTGATGTTGCAAAAGAAGCCGGTGTTTCCAAAAGTACGGTTTCACTTGTTATAAATAATAACAGCGCAGTTAAACCCGAGACAAGGGAAAGGGTGCAGACTGCGATAGAAAAGCTTAATTATATTCCCAACGTTTCTGCACGGGAGCTTACAACAAAGAAAAAACAGATATTAGGCTCAATATTTCTTACAAAAAATCTATCAGAAGGAACCTATTTGTTTGATTCTGTTACAGAAACATTTTTTTATGACACACTGACAGGGATCTCGTGGGAATTGGCCAGAACAAATTATGGACTCATTAGTGAACGATTCCAAGCGAAGGAGCAATCCGATGACATTCCCCAAGTAATAAAGAACAACAGGGTTGCTGGAGTTTTTCTAATAGGTGGCCTTATTAGCGACTCATTAATCGAAACGATTCTCCGAAAGAAACTTCCTGCAGTAATATTAGGAAGCCAGCATCCATTAATTGATTCAGTTGATGTTGATATTATTGAGGGGGCTTACCTTGCTGTAAAACATTTAATCGACTATGGTCATAGAAGAATTGCATTTATCAATGGACCTGATGAAAGCAGTACTACTGGGAAAAAACTGGAAGGATATAATAAGGCGCTGGAGGATGCAGGGATTAAACCTGATAAAAGACTAATCCGTAAGGCTGAATTTACTGGGTTAAGTGGTTATAGAGCAATGAAAAATTTACGGTCGTCAGGCATTGAAATGACTGCTGTATTTTGTGCAAGCGACAGTATTGCTGCAGGCGCGATGAGATATCTATACGATGCCAATATTAGAATACCCCATGGCATTTCTATCATAGGATATGAGCATTCTATTATCTCAGAGCATGTTATACCTGCGTTGACCACTGTCCAGATCTGTAAAGAGCAAATGGGAGTTAAAGCTTGTAAGCTATTGCTAAATAGAATTAAAAACCCTGGCGATAAGATCAAAAAGAAAATTCTGCAACCTAAACTGATTATTAGAGATTCATGTGGGGGAAACAATAATCTATAGTATTTACTAAAATAGAGCCTGTCCAACATGAAATTCATAAAACAAGAAAAAATGTGGTGAGGTTAGTATGGAACTATATATAATAAGACATGGGGAAAGTGAAACCAATAAACTGGGCCTGCATTGTGGGTGGGGGGATGTACCACTGACTGATTTGGGGCATGAGCAGGCGAGAAGGAGCGGGAAGCTAATCAATCATATCAATTTTGATATAGTATATGTCAGTGACTTAAAGCGAGCTAAACAGACTGCGGAAGATGCCCTTCCGGGTTATTCCTATCAGTTTACAGATAAGCTCAGAGAAATCAGCGTCGGAAAGCTCTCACAACAGTCTCCGGAAGCATGCCTGGAAAAATACGGGCAATTGTATATCGATGCAAAAACAAAGCATGATTTTAG
Source organism: Clostridiaceae bacterium (assembly GCA_012522505.1). Classification (GTDB taxonomy): domain Bacteria; phylum Bacillota; class Clostridia; order DSM-8532; family DSM-8532; genus JAAYJG01. The sequence continues at coordinate 7,750 of JAAYKJ010000205.1, read as the reverse complement.
TGCGTTCGAAGGAGAATCGGCAGAAGAGATGATGAAAAGAATTACATCTTTCATGCACGATCTGGAAAGCATTGATGGTAAGCACAACATAGCCGTTGTTGCTCATGAAGGAACGGCGCACTGTATTTTATGCTATGTATTGGGGCACTCTATTCCGACAAGATTAACGAAACTTGATAATGCCTCTGTATCGAAATTTTCATACCAAAAGGGGATATGGAAGCTTAACACTTGGAATTTTACAGGAACCCTTTAGATTACAGTCTGGGAACCCGTCACTGAAGTAGCGGTTTATCCCCTGCCTATTCGTTATTTTTAGCCCTCGCAGCTAACAATACGCTTCCTCTATTCGTGGCCTTTAGGACACATAGGGATCTTAGATGCATTTGATAATTTACATGTCCAAATAGAAAAATAATGAACAGAACGTGGAGATATCATATGTATAAAGCAATTATAGTAGATGATGAGAGTATTATACGCAATGGCATTAAGCGACATTTTGACTGGCAGTCACATGGCATTGAAATTATTGCGGATTTTTCCGATGGGCAAAAAGCCTGCAATTATATAGAAAACAATTTGATTGATTTGATTGTTACAGACGTACGCATGCCTTATATTGATGGGATTGAACTTTCTAAAAAGGCGACATTATTAAACCCTGCTGTAAAAATAATATTTATCAGTGGCCATGCTGAAGTCAATTACCTAAAGGATGCATTGAAAATGGATGCAGTGGATTATATTCTTAAGCCAATTAACAATAATGAATTATCCGCTGCTGTTACCAGAGTTGTAAATATAATGGATCGAGAACGAAATCGCCAGGCAGAAATAAAAAAAATGGAAGCAAGACTAGGTCAGAGTATTCCATTTTTACAAGAGCGTTTTCTGATGATGTTACTAAAAGAAGATACATCAAATATAGAAAAATCAATGGAAAGGATATCTTTTTTAGATATTCCATTGAACAATGATGACCTTTACTGCGTTATTGTTTTCAAAGTGAGAAACTTATGGAAAAAACTTTGCAATTTAAGCGAAAAACAACGTCTGATGTTTTCACTTCAGATTAAGGACGCTTGTACCGAAATTCTAAAAAAATATGGAAGCAGCATATTTTTTGAAAATGAGCAAGATGAATATGTTGCAATTTACAACACCAGAGAAAACGATTTTGAAACAGAATTATTGCTTTTGGTAGAAGAGATACAATGTGAATTTGAAAAGGAATATGAGCTGATGGTCTCTATTGGCATAAGTGAGCTTTTCTCCGGGATTGATCAAATTATGAATGCCTATAACGATGCAGTCGATTCGATAAAAAACTGTTATTTACTGAATGAAAACTCTAATATTTCCGTGAAAAAATATGGGGGAACAGATGATACTAAAAGTATATTCGAATGGGCGAAAAACACTGTGTATGAGAGCATCAAATCCGGAGATGTTGAACAGGTGAAGCGCCATGCCAGTCAGGTTTTTGCATCGGCCAGTACATTGAAAAGTGTGGATGATCAGCAAAATTATCTTACATTTCTTCTTATGCTTCCGTTCAATCTCCTGGCAGACTTAAAAAACAAAGAAAATAATTTTCATATAAACATCAGAGAGGTTCTCGAAAGCTTTCTATGCTGTTCGAATCCACGTGAGCAAGAGAAATTCATTTTGCAATTGTATGAAAAAGTTTTATATTTAATTTCAAGCAAAAGTGAAACACGCTCAAGCCTGTTAATAAAACATGTAAAGAGTATTATAAGGGAAAAATTTATGGAGCAAATTTCTATTGCAAGCATAGCAGAATCCGTAAATTTAACACCAACGTATCTTTGTGTTTTGTTCAAAAAGGAAACGGGAGAAACAATCAATGATTATATTACGCGTACACGCTTGGAGCATGCCAAAAAATTACTATGTGACCCGACAGTTAAGTCATATGATGTTTGTTTCAAAGTAGGCTATCTTTCCCCAAGCTATTTTTCGAATCTGTTTAAAAAATATACAGGAATGACACCGGGAGAGTTTTGTGCGGTAAAGAATTGAAATGTAAGGAGTTAACAGGGTGATGAAAATGATTAAAAAGGTTTGTCACAGGGTACGTAATATGCTAAGTCCGAGCAATGATAAACGGATTAAAAATGCCTTGTTAACATTTATCGTATTTGCAATTCTTCTTATTACTGCGGGTTTCTTTATATATACTCAATATCTTAATTATGCTATCAAAGAAAAAATTTGTGAAAATATTCACATCGCAATTGAACAAAAAAAAGCAAATTTGGATTATAGGTTTGAACAGGTAAGCGAATCCGGGAAAACGGTATGGGCGTCATTATTTAATTATGTAAATTCCAGCTCGGATCGAGAATCCGAACTAAAGGAATACCGTGAAATAGTGGGCCTGCTTACTTCATTCGAAGGCAGGCATATGATACGATCTATAAAATTGTATGTTCCATATGACAAGAGCTACAGTGAACAAAGAGATAATATATATCCACTTCATGAACTGGAAGGCACCGTTTATGCTCAGAAGTCGGGTACGTACTGGATTGGAACGCATCAGATCAAGAGGAACGTTCTTGAATATATCGACGTTATCTCATGTGTAATGAGCATATCCAGCAAATCTGATTACAAAGCTGTTGCAGGTGTTCTTTTTCTTAATATTTCTGTTTCAGATATACTGGAAATGCTTAATGTAGAATATGAAAATGCACACATATATTTATGCGAGAGAAATGGAAAGATTGTTGCGACGGATGATTCTGCAAAAGTGGGAGAATTCGCTTTTAGCTCTGAGCTAATGGAGAATATTAGTAAAACACAATCAGGTTATATTGATAGTGAGAAAGACGATATTTTAATTTTCAGCAAAATGGAAACAATGGATTGGTATTTGGTGCTGAGCATTAACCGTTCGGAGCTCAACTCTTACAGTTCTTTTGACTTAAAAATGATAAAAATCCTGTACACGATTGCTATTATTGTGGTTTTTGTACTGCTATTATTTGTAGTTTACACTTTAATCATTAACAGCACTGTAAGCAAAATAAACAAGTCAATTTTGGATATTAACCCCGGATCCAATTACTATAACTTTTCAAATAAACAGACAGAAATGAGTAAGGTTAGATTCCCATTTGGTTCTTTATTTTCTCTGGACTTAAGTGTAAGGAGTATGGTGTCTGAAATAAAGTCATTAATCGAAGAACAATATAAAGCCGAGATTGAGGCTAAAGAATACCAAATGCAAGCTCTTCAGGCACAAATCAAACCACATTTTTTATATAATACATTGGATACGATTATTTATTTGGTTAAGGAAAAGGACATTTATAACAGTGTCTGGATGATTAGTAATCTGTCTGAGTATCTTCGTGGAAGTATTAACAGGGGGTTGGGATATGTAACCCTTTATGAGGAATTAGAGCTTGTAAAGGTATATATTTCAATCATGAGAAAACGTTTTTCAAATAGTTTTACAGTGGAGTATCTTGTCAGCGATGATTCTCTTAAGTGTTATCTACCGAAATTAACACTACAACCATTTATAGAAAACGCTCTTGTCCACGGCTTATTGTATTGTGAAAAAGAACAAAAGAAACTTTTTGTGAGAGCCGATGTAACGGATGATATGTTGGAAATCGAAATAGAGGACAGTGGAAAGGGAATGAGCAGAGAAGTGCTTGAACAATTAAAGCAACAAAACACAGATAATAAGAAAAATTATGGAATCAATAATGTATGTAAGCGTTTAAAACTATTTAGCAGAGGACAGTTTTCATTTAGTATTCATTCTATAGAAGATATGGGTACATGTGTAACGATAAGGCTTCCTTTAATTTACGAACTGGACAGAGAATAGGATAAAAATCAAATAGATACTTAACTATGAATGCAAATGCCATTATAAAATTCTCTCAAGACCCATTCCTCATTGGGCCTAAATGCCACGAACAAAAAAGCAAAGAAAGAATGAACAATAAATCGAAAAAATGAACAATTTATTGGGTAGGGTTATGTTGCTATACTATAAGTATAAATAACTATTTGTAAACTTTTCAGATTGGAGAGCCAATATGACACAAAAAAGCTTAAAAATAGTGACTAAATCCAATAACAAGTTACAACGTAAAATGAAGCAAACAATTAATTATATCACTAATCACATACCACTCTACTTAATGCTTATTCCTGGTTTAATTGTCATCATAATCATCAATTACTTACCCTATTTTGGGATATTAATTGCATTTAAAGACTATAACATTTTTGCAGGAAATAATCCTATCGATGCAATAATTAAGAGTGATTGGGTAGGATTAACCAACTTCAATAAATTATTTACAAATTCATATTTTTGGACTGTTTTCAAAAATACCATTATAATAAATGGGCTGAAAGTTATTTGGTTATTTCCTCTGCCTATCATTTGTGCCGTTATGCTTAATGAGATAAAAAACTCCACATATAGAAGAGTAACGCAAACCGTTATCTATATGCCATATTTCTTTTCATGGGTAGTCATCTTCAGTATATTTTCTTCTATACTGAGTACTCATGGTATCGTAAATATGGTTATTACTTCAATGGGTTTTGACCGCATTTCCTTTTTCATGGATGTGAATATTTTTAGAGGACTTCTTGTTTTTACAGATGGCTGGAAAACCGTCGGGTATAATACGGTTATATTTTTAGCAGCAATATCAGCTATAGATAGCACTCTCTATGAAGCTGCGAAAATAGACGGAGCAAGTAAGATTCGACAAATATGGAATATTACTATTCCAGGAATACTTCCTACAATAATACTTATGTTGATATTAAGGGTAGGTCATATACTGGATAGCAGCTTTGAGCAGGTTCTCGTTTTCTATAATCCTATTGTATATGATGTGGCAGATATTATTCAGACTTATGTTTACAGGATGGGTATAGGACAGATGAATTTTTCACTGTCTACTGCACTTGGATTATTCAATTCTGTCGTTGCATTCATTCTAATCGTCGGCGCAAATACAGCCAGCAGAAAATTACTAAACCGGAGCATTTGGTAACTGGGAGGACAATGAGATGGGAACAATCATTAAAGAAGAAACTAGAATATCTAGAAAATTACCTGTTGACACCAGCGAAAAGGTAATCAGTTTTATATCATATTTCCTCATGCTGATATTAATGCTTATTGCTTTACTCCCATGTCTTAATGTGATATCAAAGGCGTTTAGTGAAGGTTCGGCAGTTACTTCAGGCAGGGTCTATTTCTGGCCGGTCGGATTGCAGATGGAAACAGTAAGTAAAGTGTTAACACAAACGGACTTTTTAGCATCTCTTAAAAATTCACTGTTTGTAACCGTTTTTGGCGTCGTAGTAAGCATGGTGACATCCATCTTGTTTGCATATCCACTTTCGAAACCTGAACTCAAAGGCCGCAGATTTTTTATTGTTATCTGTATCATAAGCATGGTTTTTAACGGTGGTATGGTACCAAAGTATATTGTAATGAAGTCATTGGGATTATTGGATACGTTTTTCTCCCTTATTTTGCATCATGGGCTTTCTATATTCAACATGTTAATCATAAAGAATTATTTCGAAAGCCTTCCGGAAAGCACCATAGAATCAGCAGCTATCGATGGTGCCAGCGACTTTAAAACTTTGTTTAGGATTGTATGCCCTATGGCTTTGCCGGTGATCGCAACCGTCAGTTTACTATATGCAGTGGCATACTGGAATTTATATTTTAGTGCAGCACTATATATTAAATCTTCATCGATGAAAGTACTGCAAGTTTTTCTTAAAGACCTTATAAGTAACTCGGTATCTGTTAGTGAATCATTAATAACAAACCCTGATGGATATAGTAATGTTACCGCAGACGGAGTTATAGCGGGTGCTACTGTTCTTGCGCTTGTTCCAATTGTTGCACTGTATCCGTTTATACAACGTTTTATGATTAAAGGTATCACCATTGGTTCTGAAAAGGGATAAATTTTATTACACAACCCGTGGTTTCGTTAAACATGGTTATTCAATGAGCTTTTAACAAACGGTTTTATAGCACTTATTCAGAGGAAGATCTTTCGTCTCCGCCGGGCGGCTTCTGAGTATGGTGGATAGTTTAGAAAATCGGTTGTTTTAAGGTATAGTGTGTTAACTGGAAAAGGGTGTAAAGTCGAATGAGTCAAAAAAGTTTCATGGTGATGAAGGAGGAAAAGTTATGAAATGTATCAAAAAAACAGTGGCTCTTGTGTTATTTGCAGTGATGGTTTTTGGATTGATAGGTTGCTCCGTTCCCCCTATACCGGACAGTTCTGGGGATTCTACACCAAACACAGATCCAAGTAATGCCCCAGGTATTGCTCTTAAACCAGAGAAACCTGTTCTTAAGATTCTGTTACAGAGCTCCAGCGATGATCCGAATACGAAAGTAGAAGCTCTGGATATTACTAAGGTAACTGGTTATCAATGCGTATATTCTGCGCTTCCATCTCAGAACGCTACTGAGACTCTTATGTTGGAGGTCTCTTCCGGAACCGAGCAAGATCTTATTTTTACTAGAGCGAATCAGTTTTACACACTAATGAGTTCTGGAGCATTAACTCCGATTAACGATTATGTGAATGCAATAGCGCCAGAACTTTGGGATTGTGTTACAAAACCTGCTTGGTCAGGTGTTACCGCAGCAGATGGTTTAGTCTATGGTTTACCGGCTACATTCCCATATGACACTGAAGTTGCTACATTTATAGTATGCCGCATGGATTTATTGGAACAGGCTGGAGTAAAAGATATTCCCAAAACATTGGATGACTTTACCGAGATGCTCTATAAGCTAAAGGATTTTTATGGAGAAGAGTATATCATACTAACCGGACCATATAATCGAAACATCGTAGGTGCATCATATAATATTCCGCTAAACGTATCTTCCGCGTTTGGTATTTATAATGACTGGATGGTCGACAAAAATGGTAAAGTTATTTATATGACAGAACACGAGAACTATCAAAATATGATGGATTACTTCACCAAACTTTATAATGATGGCATTTTGGATCCGGATTATGCGATTAACACTTATAACTCGGTAGACGAAAAGTTGTCATCTGGTAAAGCGATTCTGACAATACACAACCGTGACTCGCTTTCCGCTGCTCTGGCTGCACTTGAAAAGGACTTGGGTATTCCTCTTGATAGAATTGGGTGGATAGGAGCGTTAAGCGGAGCAGATGGAACCTGTACTGTGATGAAGACCCAGCAATATGACTACATTCCAGTAATACCGAAATCTTCAGATAACGCTGCTGATGTAATCAATTTCCTACGCTTGAAAGTAGAAAACCAGGAATATCTCGTTATCGGTGAAGAAGGTGTTCATTTCGAACTTGATGAATACAAAAATCCAATTCCGATACAACCTGCTTTCAATGATGAACGAAATTTGGGGCATGCATTCAAGGGGTTTGTGGACACGAATTTATATAAGAATCAATGGCTTGTCCGTGTTCGCAAGAGTAATGCACAATGGGCTGTGTTTAATGAGGTAACGATAAAGGAAAACCGGGAAAGACCAGAAATTTTTGTAGACGCTTACTTTGCGTTTACTGATGACCCTGCATTCCATAAATATAATACTGCCCTAAGAGAAAACTTGAATGATTATTTCCTGCAATTAATAATGGGTTCAAAGACAATTGAGGGAAGCCTGTCACAATTTATGTCGAATTGGTCAGTAAATGGT
>JAAYKJ010000204.1 GCA_012522505.1 Clostridiaceae bacterium | reverse complement strand
TAAAGCAAAATGAAGTAAGGCACCCTACATTGTCGTTTTGTAGAGTACCTTGCTCATTTTTACTTTATTCTGCCACATCCACCATCACGCCGGACTTAAATTCCACCGTAAATTTGTCCTCATAGACGCTGACTTTTTCAATCAGCCGTCGGCCAAGTTGCTCGTCGTATTCGGTAATTGCCGTGGGCTGTCTCATTAGGAAATTGCCCATATCGTCAATGCGCTTTTTAAGTTCGTTCCGCCCTAAGATATCGAGCTGTACTTCCTGTTTTTCGTCACGCAGGCGGTAAATTTCATCTCCCACTTTATCATATTCAGCCTTGGAGTTAGCCAGTTTCACAAGCTCTGTTTGAAGCTCCTCAAGCCGCTTGTCGATGTCAGCCAGGGTGGTGTCGTTCTCATGGCTTAGGACAGTTTCGATGTATGCAATCGTCAATCATACGGTTGAATTCTTCACGTTTTTTCGTGTTGGTGCCTGAGATGCCGTCATCCGCATAGATCCCAGCTAACTCCCAGTCTGGGTGGCTGTTTATGTATGCAGTTATCAATGCGGCTTAGTCATGCAACCCGTACCGGTAGATAAACAACTGAGCGAAAAGAATTTTAACAACTATTGTTTTCAAATAGGTTGAATTTATCCTATAATGAAACATGTTCATATAAAAAGGAAAGGACGGCGATACTATGAAAATAGATCATGACAGCTTAATCTCTATTACATACAACCCAATCATAGCTTTTCCAAAGTTGTTCGTATGGTCTATGAAAAAGGTACGTGGTTATATTAAAGAATAATGTACCTAGATATGTTATTATTGAATATGGTAAGTTACAAAAAGGTACAATTTCCGATGATATGCTGGTCCAGTAGGGCTGCTGCAGAATTCTTAACCAAGCATGCCAAGGAATTTGAAGAAATAGCGAAATAAAAGGAATTATGAGAATAAATATTAAAATCATACTGGAAAAGGAATGAATTCTACACTGTTTTTTATGGAGGACGTATGCTATGACTAACAATTATTCAGGTAGTTCAAGACAAATTCTCATTGTCGGAAACGGGGCCGCAGGGCTTTCGGCAGCAAAGGCAGCCAGGGCTCAATCGCCAGAAGCTAAAATAATTATGTTCGGTGAAGATAATCGATTACCGTATTATAGACTCCGCTTATGTGATTACATTGGGAAAAGTGTAGATTCTGATAAGCTTCAAATCAGTAATGAGGAATGGTTTGAGAAAAACAGAATTATCATCGAGTTATCCAGAAAAGTTACAGCAATAGATGTAGAAGCTAGGAAAGTCATTACAAATGGTAAAGAATACAGCTATGATAGCTTAGTATTGGCTACCGGCAGCACACCAATCATGCCTCCCTTTAAGAATAAAGAACTCTCAGGTATCCATACGATATGGACTTGGGAGGATATAGTCGAAATCAATAAGAGTCTTCTGGATGCAAGAAAGGCGGTTGTTATCGGCGGTGGGCTGCTTGGACTGGAGGCAGCACACAAAATTTCAAATTTGGGTATTGACGTATCATTGACAGAATTCATGCCAAGGCTTCTACCCAAACAACTGGATGAAGAAGGATCGGAAATATTTAGTGGTAAGGTGCAGAGCTTGGGTATATCAGTGTTTTGCGGGAAATCCGCAGCAGGGTTTGAAGGGGATAATCATGGACATGTTACACAAGTGCACATGGCTGATGACACGCTGGCTGAAGCCGATGTTGTTATTGTAACGGTTGGTGTCGCACCCAAAACTGGAATATTCAGGAATAGTGGTATGAGTATGAACCGCTGTTTAAATGTTAATGAAAAAATGGAGACCAGCATTAAGGGTATATATGCGGCCGGAGATGTTGCGAGCATCAACGGCACTTGGTTTGGGCAATGGACTGTAGCTGCAAAACAGGGGCAGATCTCGGGAACAAATGCCGCAGGAGGAAATGCTGTCTATAATACAACTGGAGTTCCCTATATACTTTCCACCATGGGAACTAAAGTAGTTTGTTCAGGTGATACAGGTGACCTTCAACCGAATAATTCCGATATGCCTTATGAAATAGATCAAAAGATCGATAAGGAACAATTTAACTATTCCAAACTTGTATTCCGCAACGGGTTGCTTGTTGGATATATCCTTATTGGTGAACCAGCAAAAGCTTTCAATAAACTTCAGTCGCTGATTAAGACCAGTGTAAGTGCTGATACCATTAATAAAATTCTATATGGTTGAAATTAATATTGTTTTTCCACGGCTACATTCACAACGGATTGCGTAGACTTCCTGGCTGGTTGCCAAAAACATTTTAATGCTTGCTGCAACATGTCAGGCACAGCAACAAGGGAAGCTGCTGTATTGATGTCGGTGAGGACTTATGATGCGATGAATTAGTGTTAAGTAACGCATATTTATTAATATGCATGGATCGAATGCCCCCCTATTTGTGACCTGTATAGTATGCAGGTCACAAATTTATTATTCTCACAGATTCGCTTCTGCCTGATCAGGGCAAAAGCCGATGTATTGGGCTTAATTGAGCAGTAAACCTTAAGG
>JAAYKJ010000203.1 GCA_012522505.1 Clostridiaceae bacterium | reverse complement strand
GCTGATAGGCAGCGTCAACGCGATACCTACCGTTACCGAAACCACTATTCCCATGAACAGGGGCTGTTGGTCTGTAGCCCACATAACTATCTGCCCCACAGAACTTGCCGCCGTACCAATAGCCGGAGCGATTAGCATAGATAAAGCTACTCCGGAAAAAATGGTCACAAGCGGAGTTACCAGAATATCAACCTTGGTTTCCTTCGATACGGTTTTCCCAATTTCTGCAGCAATGATGGCAATAATGAGAACAGCCAGTGGTCCTCCAGCCTTTCCAAGATCATTCGCTGACCAGCCAACGGCAGCAAGTGAGAATAAAACCAATGGTGGGCATTTCAAAGCATACCCAATGGCAACGGCCATCGCCGGTCCTGACATTTTAGAGGCATATTCGCCGATTTTAACTAAAAATGGCAAGCCAGCTTGGGTTCCGATTGTATTGAGGATCGTGCCAATAAGCAGTGAACAGAACAACCCCTGTGCCATAGCGCTCATGGCATCAATACCGTAACGCCTTGCAGATATGACAACATCTTTTCTTTTAAGAAATGCTTTTATTCTCTCCATAGTTCCTCTTCCCCTTCATTCACAGGTGATGCGCACTTCAAACTGTGAATATCTCTATTTCCTGGTTCTTTATTACCCTGATCATATCGTCTACATCCTGCAGTGGCCTGGTAAGCTGTATCCCGCTGTATCTTTGAGTTTCCCCATGATGGTTATCGGTACCTGCTGATTTCAGAAGATTATAGTTGTCAGCATATTCGTCTGCGAGCTTGTTCTCAAAATCCGTCCTACATGCGTTGTTTACTTCAATAGCATCTACATTCCGCGGTATAAGTCTGATCATATCGATATAATAAGCTTCACGAAACGGGTGGGCGTGGACGATGAAGCCTCCCTCGCTGCGGGCATAGTCGCAGTAATCATTTACACTGAGCTCAAGTATATGCGGATGCTTTAACAGCCATTCCTTGTCTAAACCAAAGGTTAAGAAGTCAGTGCCTCTATAGGAATACTCCCATCCGAAGAAAACATCCAACCCAACTTTTTCCCCTTCGTCATATGCTTTTTCATAACCCTCACAGAACAACTCCACTCTTTCTCTCCAGGGCAGTTTATGAGGAACCGTTGTGTTGCCGTTAAAAAAGTGGTCTGTGATGCAGAGCCCACTAAATCCAAGTGATTTATAGAAACGCACCAGTTCTTTAGCTGATATTGTCGCACATCTGCTAACTTCCGCGGTGTGGGCGTGTGTTTCATATTTGTATAATGTCATGCAGCTATCCTTCTTTCGCAGTACTTCCTTAATGTCAAAATTCAAGACACTCGTTGCTATAATTGACCTGACATGTAATTTTAGCACAGGTTTCTCTGGTCTGCAAGTGAGGTGCAGAGTTGACATGCACAGTAACATCCTTATAGTTACTTGTGAACTGCAACCATACCAGGTTGCAGGGTAATCTGACATCATTAACATCACGATAGGACTCTGAATATCCTATATCAGAGCAATATTATTCGGAATATTCGTAAGTTGTTTCCGTAAACAGAAATTGTGAAGGATTGATGGAAATGCAGTTTTATTATGGCCACAAACTGTTCTACAGGGTTCTTGAAGAAGCAGTGTTTTGGAAGTTACAGGAAGCTGAACACACAGTCGTGATAAGAAATATCGTACCTGATCTTGAAGAAGAATATATCGATGAGCTGGTAAACTGGGAACAGACCTTTTTTCAAACCCAGGCAACCGCTGTCAGATATATGGAAGCGGTAGCCAGAGCAGGATCCTATCTTAGCCCTCGGCTACAGCAGCAAATCATGCAGTTTATTAATCTATGCATCCGGCAAAGTGAGGATTTTGTCGCCTTCCTCAACTTAATCTCTTCCCGCAGCACAGCTATCCAGGGAAACCCCGTTGCACCCACGGTAATCGATCATATACGCAGAGAATCCGAGTATTTTATCGGTATCGCAACTGTTGCCATGCAACATACGGTTTAGTTGATGCTGGAATCAAGAAGCATGCCTTCTGAATACGCTATCAGAAGGCATGCTGTTTATTCTTTTCATCTTTCTATTTTGGAACAGATGTAGCTATAGAAATCTTCCTTTTGTTCACCGAGGACTTTGTTGTTCAGTACGTAACCATGCTGGGACGACGAGTATATCACCATCAATGTCGGTTTTTTGGTGATACCCCTTACATCCTTCCAGCATATATCCTCTTTTTGGTCACCAACCCAGATATGCATGCCCTGCTCATCAAAACACAGCTGAACCTCTTTCGGTACGTTTTTTTCTTGCTTTTTTGCGCGTAAGTAGATGAGCAACGGTTGGATGATCGGGAACAAACACAACGCGGCAATCATCATGCATTTCAACAAAATATGAGCGCTTGAAAAGAAACGCACGATCACAACAATCATTGCAGCGGTAAATATTATATTCGTGGCTCCGAGGATGGAGCCATAGATGCCATACATCGATAGCTGCCATAAGTCGGATGCAGTTGTACTGGTTGAAAACTGATATTTCATATTTCCTCTTATTTCATCAACAAGGATGGCAGCCACATGCTGATTTCAGGTATGAACGTCACAAGGAGCAGCGTAACAACCATCGCAAGGTAGAACGGCAGGGTTGCCTTGGCCAGACGTTCTATCGGAACCTTGCCGACAGCCGATCCGATAAAGAGTACAGCGCCAACAGGCGGCGTCAATAAGCCTATGCCACAATTCAGGACGACAATGATGCCGAACTGAATCGGTGAAATACCGATGGAAGTCGCAATCGGGAGCAGGATTGGCGTTGCAATCAGGATAATCGGGGCCATATCCATAATACAGCCGAGAAACAGTAAAATCAGATTAATAAGCAATGCTAGGACAATCGGATTGTCTGTAACCCCTATCAATGCGCTGGCTGCCCGTTGCGGTACATGGAGGTGTGTGAGCAAATACCCGAAAATGCTTGAGGTCGCAATCAGAATGAGTACGATTGACAATGTATCGATGCACTCATTAAATGCTTTCCAGACCCCCTTCCAAGTTAAACCTTTGTAAATAAATACGCTAACAATCAAACTGTATATTACTGCAATCGCAGCTGACTCGGTTGCGGTAAAGACCCCGGCGACAACACCTACCACAACAATCAGGATGGCCGCCAAGGCCCAGAAGGAACTGATGAGCTGTTTTAGCACATTCATCAGATTGAATTTGTCTCCCTTAGGATAGTTTCTTCTCAATGTGATAATATACACTATGACCATCAACGATCCTGCCAGCAGTGCACCCGGAAGATAACCTGCCAAGAACAGGCTTCCTACCGATACGCCACCGGCTGCCATTGAATAGATCACCATGTTGTGGCTGGGCGGAACCAATATCCCCTCTACCGACGAAGCGATGGTAAGTGCTGTAGAGAATTCCGGATCATAGCCTTGTTTTACCATGATCGGGATGAGAATGCTTCCGAGAGAAGCAGTGTCTGCCGCAGCAGAGCCCGATATCCCGCCAAAGAAATATGAATCAACGACGTTCACCATCGCCAGCCCACCACGCATCCATCCAACAAGGGCGTTTGCCAGCGCAATCAGCCTTTCTGAAATACCACCTGACCCCATCAGTACGCCCATGGTTATAAAGAACGGTACAGCCATGAGGCTGAAGGAGCTGATCCCTTTGACCATTTGCTGGCAGATGGTCGCTAATGGAAGCTTAAGGTACAGGAGCGTAAAGAATGATGACAGCGCAACGGCGTATGCGATCTGGAACCGAAGCAGCACCATTAGTAAAAAGCTACCAACCAAAATTAGAATTGCTATCTCTTCCTGGCTCATGCTGTCCCACCTTTCATTGTAATAAATTTCTTAATGTGATTATAGATGGATTCCAACTCAAAGATGATCATAGCCACGCCGGCTAAGGGTACTGGAAAATACATCCACCTTCTGGACAAATTGGGCATGCTTACATAATTCCCTCTCGAGCCAATCAGCATCGCATACTTCCAACCTACGGTGATCATCACTATTCCAAGAACGAAGACAGCAAAATCGGCCAGAATATCCAATGAAATTAAAAGCTTTTTTGGAAGATACCGATCAAATGCAGTCATGCGGATGTGGGCATCGCGCCGAATTGCCAACGCGGCAGAGAGCACTGCCATGTAAGCCATCAGTGTCAAAACAATTTCCTCGGTCCAGGCTGGATCGGGAATAAAGGGAATAAACCTTCCGGCAACCGATAACGTAGTGATAAGGATGTCTGCAATCAATAACATCTTACAGATAAAAAGGACAACCTTATAGACCACATCATATACGGGCTTGAACGTATCAATGGTATCAAAGATTTTTGGCATAATAACCTCCGAATAAATAACCTCTGTTCACACGGTGCACGGAATAGCTGTGTTTGGAAATCCCCCGTCTAAAAGGCAGGGGACTTCCAAGATCATTTTTATTCACACTACTGCACCATCACAAAACCATACCGGTTTTTATGATGACAAAGCACCGCCGAAAAAGGCATCCGAATCTGAATTTTGTTCAGATCACTGCATGTCAAGAATTTTCTTGTAAAGGTCGGCATATTTTGCCGATTCGGATTCAATAATATCTTTACAGGCTTCCTGCCACGGTTTGTTATCATTTACTTCAACGAACTTAATTCCTTGCGCCTTCAGCTCTTCAAGAACTTCGTTCTCAGCTTGCTCGGAAATCTGTCTGTTGAATTCAGATGCGTGTTTTCCTGCCTCCATAAGAATATCCTGCTGCTCTTTCGTCAGCTTGTCCCAAGCTGCATCGGTTATAATCACCTGAATCGCACCCAATGTATGTCCATTCAGGATCATTGTCGGTGCTACTTCCTGGAATGAGTTTGCTTTGTAGTTGGCAATGGGCTGTTCAGCCGCATCCACAACACCTGTCTGGAGAGCAGAATAAAGCTCGCCAAAGGATACGACAGTAGGAGACGCGCCAAGTGCTTCTACCATACCTGTCATGACTGGGTCAACCGATACACGGATTTTCATGCCTGCGAGGTCTTCCATTCCATTGATATCCTTCGAGGAGAAGAAATGTCTGAATCCTTCCTCACCATAGAACAAACCCCTAACGCCACTTCCGTTTTCGTGGGGCTCCAGAAGAAATTCCGGTGCCAGATCGGATGTTGCGAACTTCCAGAAATGTTCACGATTTGCGAACGTAAATGGAATGGCAAGAAGTTTTGATTTTTCCCCGCCATAGCTCGTCAGTGAAAATGCAGAGATACGGGACATATCCACCGTGCCGCCGCCTCCAAGCATTGTATCCAGAACGTCATTTTCGGACCCTAAAACACCACTATGTTGGATGTCAAGTGTCATTTTTCCGCCGGAGAGCTCTTCAATTTTTTCTTTAAATGCTACAGCGGTTCTGCCGACGATGGAATCCAGTGGATTAACCTCTGCATAAACAAGCTTAATTTCCGGTTGTGAAGTTGTCGAACCGGGGTCTGTTTGCGTGGAGGCCGGTTTAGTTGGTGTTGCAGTTTGAGTGGGTGGTGTCAAATTACATCCTGTAAGTGAAACAATCATTACAAGACAGACCAGTACAGCAAATAATCTCTTTTTCATAATTTCCCTCCTTATAATAATGACCTATGTGGTTATTTCTTCTATTTAATTATATCATCTCCCTAAATCAGGTAATAGCATAAATAAGTTGCATGTTAGTACATTTTCGTCATTTTGGTATGCCACGCCAGAATTTTATCCTGTATTCGGTGGGCGTCAGGCCTTCGGATTTCTTGAACACTCGTGTAAAGTAATTTGGATCCATAAATCCGACCTGATAAGTAATGCCTTTTACAGTAAGGTAGGGATCCCTTAACAATTCCTTCGCCTGTTCAATGCGTAGATTTGTAAGGTAGTCTATGAAGCTGACACCAAAAGTCTTTTTGAATAGTTTACCGAAATAATAGGTACTAAACCCTGCCTCATTTGCAGCATCTTCCAGGGTAATGTTGTTCTGATAGTTTTGCTTGATAAACTGAACCGCTTTATCCAGAATGACCGGAGTCTTATTGCTTTTTTGTTCCTTCAATGCCTCCAAAATTTCAAAAAGATAGCCATGAATATACTTCCGGGCCTCTCCCCTGGATTCAATGTTCTTCAGGTCATCAAACACACCTTCCGGAACTGCCCGCCTCAACTGGCTGTCCCGGTTCAGATACCGGCTCATCAAAATGAAAAACTCATACAGCTTCAACCTTGCCTCATTCATATCACTCGAAGCAAAAATAATATTATCCAAAATGTGATCCGCTTTCTGAATAACGGTTTCTTCCTTTCCATTGATGATACTCAGCCACAAATCATTTTCGGTGATTTCCAAACTGTTCTCGGGCAGTTGTCCGCAATCTGAGTTTTCCAAAATAGAAAGCTGCATATCTCTTGCGGCAGCCTTAGCCTTCGCAAACGATTTCCACAGCTGTGATATTTGATTATATTCAGCACCAAAACCATAATACAGCTTTATTGGAAGCTGCTCCTTTAAATCATCGCTCGTCATCTGAATAGCATCTTCAATAATCCTGATGTAATGGTTTCTCATACCCGGTGAATATCCAAAGACAAGTATATAGATTGTGTTTTTCGACTGATTCATCATGAATTTCATGTTTTTATCAAGTAGAGATGAGAGCTGTTGTGTAAACCTTTTCTTGATCATATTCCGATAGACGTGATTAACAGAATGACTTGCCGAAAAATCAATCTCAACAACAACGCCAAACCCCTCAGCAAATTCATTAAGCATAAAATCCAGGTAATCCACTGCCTGATGTTCATCAATTTCACCGTTTACCACGGAATTCACAAATTCATTTTCAAGATACCCGGTAATTTGATTGATTTTAACCTCAAGCGATTCACTTCTGCGTTTCTTTTGCTGTTCCTCCTCCAATTGTCTGATGCAGGATTGCAGAATCTCCAGCGTCTTTTCATCCGAGCCCGGTTTTACAATAAACTCCTCTACCCCTATTTTTATTGCCTCATGCGCATACTCAAAGCTGTCATAAGCCGTTACGAAGATGATTTTTATCTCTGGCATTCTCTCCCTAAGAATTTGACCTGTTTGTATGCCATTTAGACCTGGCATGAGAATGTCCAGGGTGACAATATCCGGTTCAAATTTTTCAGCGATTGCAAGCGCCTCCTGACCATTTGCTGCTTCCATCACTTCAGAGATTTGGAGGTTGCTGTTTTTCACAATGAATTTTAACGCTTCTCTTTCAATAGCTTCGTCATCAACAACCAATAGTTTGAACAACCGTTACACCTCTCTTTGACTACCCAGTACATGGTTGAGACTCTCTCTATCCTTTCACTCGGCCTTAATCCGCCTAATCAATTCACCATATTGCTCCTCATATTTGTCATAAACTGGCTGAACAGCCTGAACAAAAGCAGATCTGTCCTTCAGTTCAATGATCTGCACGCCTTCTTCAATCAGTCGCTCTTTTGCCTTTTCTTCCATCTCGGACCATAATTGCTTTTGGTAGACTGTCGTTTCTCTTGCCACTTTTCGGATGATAGCCCAATCCTCCTGTGAAATATTGGACAATGCAATCTTGCTGCCTATGAGAATTTCAGGAATCCGCAGGTGTTCATCCATTGAAAAAAATGGGGCCACCTGGTAATGGGATTGGGTCAGGTAGCTTGAGAAATTATTCTCTGCCCCATGTAGAGCACCCTGCTGGATCAGGGGGTATATCTCCCCGTATGGCAACAGCACTCCTGTAAAACCCATCGCTTTTGACATTTCCCTCATCAATGAATTCTCCATCATGCGTATGGACAGACCCTGCAGGTCTTCCAGCTTCTCGATGGGCTTGTCCCGTGTATAGAAGCTTCTGGAGCCTGCATCAAACCAAGTCAGACCAATAAATCCATAATCACCAACCCCTTCAAGCAGTCCATCTCCGATATCGCTTTCCAGGACACGCCACATATGATCACGATCTTCATATAGATAAGGCAATTGCAGCACGTATAAATCCGGAACGGTTTCAACTAAATTTGCTATGGAAACCCTTGTGAAATCAATGGCCCCAAAACGCACCTGTTCGATGACTTCCGGTTCTGTCCCCAATTCCTGATCAAAGTAGACGATGATCTTAATCCTTCCGCCGGTTTCCTCTTCAACACGCCTGGCAAATTCTACATCAGCCTGCGCAGTGGGGTGACTGCTGGGATGAGACTCTCCCAATCGAAAGGTATAGGCATAGGTTTCCTTCATGTTTGTGTGAATATGATCACACCCGGTCATCATCAGAAAAAAAACACTGCCAATCCAAAGCCTGAAAATCAGCTTACTGATGCGCATCATAAAACGCCTCCTTTGCAAACCTGATTTCTATGCTTGTGCCTTCATTGATCCGGCTACGAATGGAGAATTGACTGTTATTTCCGCTGGCAATTCGCAACCGGTGATAGACATTGGCAACACCAATACAATTTTCTGTAGTAACATCGAAATTTTTAATCTGCTCCAACTGTTCTTTTGACATACCTACTCCGGTGTCCGTAATCCGCACCACAATCATTGCCTGCCCTGATTTATCTTGTTTTACCATGGCTTTGATTCTGATTTTTCCACCTTTAACCTTCGGTTCGATGCCGTGGATTATCGCATTTTCAACCAGTGGCTGAAATAAAAGAATGGGTACAGGAACTGTTTTACATTCGTCACTCACAATTTCAACATACTCGAGGCGATCTCCAAACCGCACCTTTTGCAGATAGACATACTCGCCGACAATATGTAGCTCCTGCGACAGGGGGACAATGACGCTTTTTTGGCGCAGGCGGTATCTGAACAGGTTGGCCAGCGTTCTTGTCAGCTTAACCGTTTTCTCAGCATTTTCAAACATTGCTGTACGTGAAATTGTATTTAACGTGTTAAATAAAAAATGAGGATTGACTTGGGATTGCAACGCTCCAAAACGTGCTTCTTTCACCAACTGCTCCATCCGAACAATTTTCAGCTCTTCTTCATGTAATCTCTTCTCAATCTCAACTTTCTGCTTTAAATCTTGAACATACTTTCTGATATTTGCATTCATAATGCTGAAAGACTCTGCAAGAACTCCAATTTCATCCTTCGATCGAATGGCTACCGGTTGAACATCCAGATCACCCTGTGCCATACTCATAGAGGTCCGGGCCAGCTTCTTGATCGGGTTGACCAGTTTATTGGTCAGCAACAGCCCGATAAACATGGAAAATATGAACAAAGCCACAATGGTTATGATGGAAAGATGACGCATAATCTCAGCTTCTCTAACCACCTGGCTGTATAATTTCATTCCCTCGCTCAGGCTCAGGTTTAATAGCGATTGGATATATCCAACCGTATATCTTTGAATATCACGGCCTTCGTAAAAAGAAACATAATAATTCTCGATGCCTTGCTCTCTTTCGGATATAGCTTTTTCGAAATGACTGAAATACATGTTTGTTGAATTGGCAATTGCCTTGATGTTAAAATAGATGTCCAGAGAATCAAATTCCGCATACAAAGGTTCGATCATGCCCTGGATGTCTTCCTTCGTCTTTTGATACCTGATTTTTTCCTCTGGCTCCAAAGTTTTAAGAAAAGAATCCAATGCATTATAATTCTCCACAACAAGCAAGTGCATACGGTTAATCGCATAATAATTCATCACCGTGTGGTTAAATTGATCGGTTATCGAATAGTTGTTGTTGTTCAGATACAGATTGAAAACGGATACAAGTGCCAGAACGCAAAAAAAAGCAACCAGAAATTTGATACGTATGGATAAATGTTCCCACATTTCACCGATTCGCTTCAAAAACATTTACCTGCTCCTTAATGAAAGCTACCACCTTCGCAGTTCAGGCCCACTGTTGAACCAAAAAATTAAGTATCGCTGTAGCATCGTTTGCCTGATGCATTACGAACGCTGAATTCGCATGATAAATTTCTCTTCTTAAGGAAATAATATCATTAAAATTGTCCGGTGTCTATTTTAACGAACAATTATCCGGTATTTTGTTTGGCGTTTGTTCCTTTTTTATGACAAAACTCTATTCTTTTAGAAAATCTTCTCTCACCGGTGTGAACACATCCAGAATAACCGAGTCTTCCAGGGCAGTTACACCATGGGAAACATTAAGGCCCGCATAAAAGCTGTCCCCTGCATATACTACCTTTTTTTCTGCCCCTACAACAACTTCAAAGCTTCCTTTCACAATGTAGCTTACCTGTTCGTGCTCCTGATGAGCGTGCACTTCGCCGACCCCACCCTTTTTAAAGGTGATTTCCACCATCATAAGCGAGCCGCCTGTACCCAAAACTTTTCTAACTGCCTTATCCCCAAGTTGTTTTGTTTCTGCTCTTTCATTCCTGACGATCATATCATC
Organism: Clostridiaceae bacterium; assembly: GCA_012522505.1. GTDB lineage: Bacteria > Bacillota > Clostridia > DSM-8532 > DSM-8532 > JAAYJG01. The sequence continues at coordinate 1,537 of JAAYKJ010000203.1, read as the reverse complement.
CGCTCCTTTTGCTTTAGTTTTTCTATTGCTGCTTTCACCTCGCCTGCCAACGAATGCTGGATAACAAAGTAGCCTGTATGTTTGGGGTATTCAATTAATTATTTTGCACGAAGGACCGGCGATAAAACAAAGCCGTCACCAGCATGCCCACCAGCAACAAGGCTATGCTCAGCACAAAGGGCAATATTCTTGAGATATTACTCAGCAATCCGCCGATGTATCCAAAAGGTACACTCACCATCATGACTGTCGTCTGAAGCAAGGCCATAATAACTGAGCGTTCCTCAGGGTCAACGTGAATCGCAACCAGTGATTCCCTCAACGTACTTAAAACAGCTACACCCAGCGCTTCAAATACCAATGAAACAGATAGCAATACATATCCCAAAACACCCGTCTGCGTAATAGAAATCAGCAGGATACATCCGACAATAGAACTAAAAAATCCGCCATATAGTGGCCATTTCAGCCTGCTTTGTTTGATCCGGGAGATTACTGTGAAGAAAAGGACAATGGACAGAATACTCCGCGCCATCGGAAATATGGGCAACAATGGTTCCGGGACACCGATTCGGCGGGACGCAATAATCTGCCAGAAGGTCATTCCCAACATGGCTACAACCTCTACCAGGATGCTGATGATGATGGCAAATATTGTTCCCTGTGAAGTTGTTATTTTGCGCAGTGCGCTTTTATACCCAACCAGCATCTCGCCCCAGGACAGATTGCGGGATTCCTTCTGCCTGATCCTTCCAACAGCTGTTTCGGTCGAGAACTTGTAAAGGATGAGTATTTTTGCAGTCATAATTATAAATGCATTGATATAGAGTATCCGTATAGCCGGCGCCAGTGTCAGCCTTGCGACCAGTATTGAGGATATTGGTGCAAACAATGCTGAAAGGTTACCAGAAATGATGACCCAGGAGTAAATGCTTGTTATTTTATCCTTGGGTGCATCCTCAATCAGCAAACAATCCCAGGATACCGTGGGTATTTTCATCATGCCATTAAGCAGTGCAGCTACGACAAAGAACCAAAAGCCCTGGCTGAATGCCCATATAAGACAGGGGAGGCTCCAGGACAGAAAATCAAAAACAGCTGTACTTTTCCTGCGTCCCATTTTATCGATAATGGCACCCGATAAAAAAGCGAAGATCATCTGGGAAAACATATATATGGAACTGACTATTCCCACCTGAACATCATTCATCCCGAAAGTAAGCATATAAACCGTTGCATAAGGCAGGCAAAGGTTAATCGAAAGCCCCCACATGGGTTCTGTATAAACACAGGCACGCGGATTTCCGCGCAACTCAAAAAGGGTACGAAGCAATTTGTTTTTCATCAATACATTTTTCATTCAGGCTTATTCCTCTCCAGTCGCATTTTATGAAGAAACGAAAAAGGGTAATCTATCCAACACCCAATTCACGCAAGCGCTCAATTGAATATCAGTCTGACAAGCGCAATATTTTACTTATAGCGATACAATGATACCATATTACATCATCTTCGACATATTGTGAATAACATAATT
>JAAYKJ010000202.1 GCA_012522505.1 Clostridiaceae bacterium | reverse complement strand
TATTTTCAGTTCCTTACTTCAGTGGCCAAAAATTCTGCACTTTCGTGGCCGGAAGTTCTGCACTTACATGGCCGTTTTTTCTGCATTTGCGTGGCCGAAAGTTCTGCACTTTACGTGGCCGGTTACATCCGTCTTGCAGGTACATTAGAAAAATAAGAAATTAACTAATAAATGCACAAAGGAGTAATCTGAGAGAGTGTGAATATTTTGTGGCCAAGGCTGAAGTATGCTAATGCATGCTTTTGTTTTTGAATCTATTTATGAATAACCACACAACTCTAGTGTTACAAAATTAGAACATAAAACGAATAACTATCTGAGGATATGAAATAATAGTATTGGGATGTTATAAAAATATAACATTTTATTTGACTAGAGAATAAACTGTAGTATAATAGTATTGAAAGGACGTGTTATCATGAATGCGGTTTTGGGAGCAAGGATTAAAAGTTTAAGGGATGCAAAAGGGTTTACTCAAGAACAGATTGCTGAAAGAATGAATTGCTCAAGGCAAAAATATGCAAGACTTGAAAAAGGATTGATAGATATTTCGTATGCCAGTATATCCGCTATTGCTCAAATTTTAGGTACTAAGGTTGAGGAAATAACATCTGCGGTTAGCAATGAAAAAGTTGAAGAACCAATGTATAGAGGAGATAGTGTTAATGGACAAGAGGATAAGTTTTTATTCATCAATAATATGTTAGATACTTTTTATGCACATCGTAAACTTTATAACAGTGTTAGGCAGGATGAAGGGAATGAATAAAAACAGACAAATCACTATTGAGATAAATGCCGAGAATGCCAGACATGAGTGTAATATTACTGATTATGGTTTTAAAGACATTTTTGAAGCTTCTGAGAAATTGGGATATAGAACAATTAGATACCCAATTGGTGCAGAAGCTTTTCTAGGTTTTGCTCTGATTAGAGATTCCGAAAGAATTGTATTTTCAAATTCTTCATTAATTTTATCAAGAGAGATATTTTCTGTTGCACATGAAATTGGACATCATAGATTGCATTTGAATGAACAAGGAATAACCCTGATAAAAGATGATGATTTTACTGAAAGAGATGAGTTGGAAGTAGAAGCAAATTATTTTGCGGCTTGTTTACTGATGCCCATGGAAAAGATTGAAAAATTTATTAGGCTTGAGCTTAAAGATAAAGACATAGCAAGCTGGGATGGTTTAGATATAGCAAGAATTCAAACAGCATTTAATGTAAGTTATGATATGACCTTAATAAGACTTAAGGCATTAAGTATATTGAATGATGCAATTATAGAAAAATTGAAAAATGATAAAATTGAGAAAACAGCTTCTAAACTATTAAGCGTTATAGGTGGCAGTACAAAGCTTTGTAAAGCATCTGAGGTAAAAAAGGTGCCAACTGAGTATTTGGAATGGGTCATTACAAATTATAACGAGAAATTAATACCAAAAAAAACTCTGGCTGCAGCCCTTAATTATGTTGATTTATGCCCTAGTGATGTAAATATAACTGACAGTCTGGATGAAGAAGAGGATAGTATTGATGATTTGCTTAGGGGGATGGATTAATGGAGGCATCGCTTGATACGAATGTAATAATTCATCTGTACAAAGCAAATCTTCAGGCTGTTTTATTCTATCGCTTTGAAAAACTAAAGGTTTACGAATTTATTCGAAATCATGAGCTGATTAATCATGCTGGGCAAAATATAATTGACAAATTTGATAAAGATGTTGAGGACGGTAAAATAGAAATTGTTGCAGATCAATATTTTAAAAGCATTGGAATGTATCAGGTGTTTTTGCAGTATGTGAAAGACCTAAGGATTCTTTATGACGGAGGCGATCTTGGAGAGGTTTATGCTATCGCTATGGCAAAAACTCTTGGATGTGCCTGCCTTGTAACAGATGATATAAAAGAACGTGGACCCCATTATACACTGATGAGGATACCTGATTCTGAGGTTATTCCCTTTGCATTTTATGAGATTTTGTTTCTAGCCTTTTTAGAAGGTAAAATGTCAGAAATGGATTTGTTGGAGGCATTTAGATTAGTTTGTACTATATCAGGCTTAGCTTGGGACATTCGATCTAAGTTGAAGGGTTTTATGAAGCGTTTCTGGAAAGACCCGTATAGCGAGAGTGAAAAAGAATGGATGAGTAGATTTTGTATTGATAACGGCATTAATGCAAAGGCTCGTATCCAAATACTATGGCATTACATAAGCAATTAGTAATGAAATAAGTCTTCAAAAAAGGGAGACTTTTTTTGAATTTACAGAGTTGTGACGAATGAAGCTAGTAGATGTATGCACCACCCCATCAAAAACACTGTGCATTGTATTAACGCGATGTACCTCACACATAACAGATACCGCAGATTGATACAATTTATCTTTCTGCGGTATCGTTTTTTATTTAATTCCTTTACTTCAAACCTTTACCACAAGCAAAAGGAAAGTGACCATGAAAGACAAGCATATATTGAAATCGAATCTTGCTATAGGGTAATACATGAACAACAAGAAGAATATAATGATATTATCCGGGGATTTCAGCTTGCGGGCAGGAGTGAAAGAAAGGCGGTTCCTGCTAAGGAACCACCGCACAAGGTTAGCAATCTGCAAATTCGAACCTTCCTCCTGCCCGCTTTATAGAGTCCAGCAAGTCACCGACAGCTTGGTTACCGCAATGCTTTTCAAGGAATGGCAGTCTGACAATAATACAGATACCACCAGGAGACGATACTTCAATGAGGTTCAGTAAGTTGATCTCTGCACCAGCAGGGATAAAAATACGCAGCAGCGTGCCTTTTTTCTGGGGACAAATGTTTCTGGATTCCCCCAGAACTGCAGTTTTATTTCGTTCCCTGTCAAAAGCAGCAGGACGGTTTCTTGTAGCATCCAGGGCATCTCTGTAGTTCATGGTTAAACCTCCTCTGGTTGTTCATAATTCATTATATGTACAGGCTTCTAAAAAGTTTACATAAACGCCACGTGATTTGTCTTCATGCGTGCTAATTTTAAGCTTACCAAAATTACAGCCAGTGTTTTGTCTCGTTGGAAGAGAGAACACTGGCTGTAAAAGTTTATGAAATGCTACAAGGGTATAGAAACTGAACACTAAGTTGTATTGTCATTTACCTTGGCAGAGATACACGGGGAATGCCGCTTTATTTTACGGCTGGTTGTTTTTTCGAATTCCGAGTCCCGGATGATGAAATGACGGATCTGCTTATAAAGCGGATTTTTACGGTTGACATTATTTATCACTTCCTGAATAAGTTTTCGGATTTCCTCCGTATCAATACTCAGGTTAATATTCTTCAGCCTTTCATGGATCCGCTCAAGATTCGGAAAAATTTGAGCCTTTACTTTTGTTTCACCAGAGTTTTCATCAAACTCCCCATATACAATACATTCTCCGACAAACGGGCTGTCTTTAATATAATTCTCCAATTCTTCAGGAAAGATGTTTTTGCCGTTTTTCGTGACTATGACGTTTTTACAACGACCAGTAATGTATAGGAAACCTTTCCGGTCAATGCGACCCAGATCTCCGGTGTGGAACCAGTCACCTGTGATCACCTTTTCTGTTTCCTTCAAATTGTTGAAATAGCCTAGCATGACGTTTGAACCTCTGACAAGGATTTCACCAATTCCTTTTTTATCAGGATTGTCGATTTTTATTTCGACACCAGGGATTGCAATCCCTGCAGAATCATCCTTGAAGAATAAATCACGGTTACCGGTAACAAGTGGCGCGCATTCGGTTAAGCCATAACCCTGAAGGACTGAAAAACCCCACTTGCGTAACCCTTTTGAAACCTTTGGGTCGATTGCTGCTGCGCCAACTATGAACAAGCGAAGCTTGCCACCAACATTATCATGGATTTTCGAGAATAGTTTTTTACGGATATCTACGCCCAAAACATTGTACAGAAACCCGCTGATCATTTGCCCAAGAACAAGAGAACTCTTCATTCCCTTCTGTTTTTCAGCCTGTGCCCAAACCTTGTTATATACATTTTCCAGCAGCAGAGGTACGGTCACGAGAATGGTTGGTTGGTATTCTTTCATGTTCTTGGGAATATATTTCAAACCATCACTGAAAGCAATGGACGCACCGCTGTAAATAATGGTTAGAAAGCCTAACGTGCATTCATAGGTGTGATGCAAAGGGAGAATGGACAGAAGGGTGTCTTCCGGAAGAACCCGAACCGTGGCGGAAACGCCTGTTATCACCGAGCATATGTTTTTATGTGACAGCATGACCCCTTTGGAAAAGCCAGTAGTACCTGACGTAAACAGAAGGATTAACGGACTGTCGGGATCGATTTCAGCATTTTGATAGGTTTGTGAGCCCGCATTCAAACTTTTCCGACCATCCGCTATAAGAGCAGCGAGGGAAAGGATGAACGGTTCATCTGTATCATCCATGCAAATCCAATGCTTCACCTCAGGGTTTCTTTCACGAATGGTTTGGACCATTTCCAGATATTTTTCCGAAAAAACAATAGCGGTTGCCTGCGATTGTTGCAGAAGATTTTCTATATCCGACACCGGAAGCTCACGGTCGAGTGGTACAATCGTCCCAACGCCGTTCACAACCGACAAATAGGTAACACACCACAGGTAACGGTTTTCACCGAGTACCGCAACTTTCTTGTTTTTCAGCCCCATATCGATCAATGCGGCTCCAAGAGCGGTAATATCGTTATAAAACGTATTGTAAGTGATCGTACGTATCTTTCCGTCTGAATCCTTTTTCCGAAATGCAGGATTGTTTCCATACAGAGGTACGCTTTGTTCCAGCATATCTTTCAAATCTTGAATTTGCCGGACTGTATACAGTTTTTCTTTTTTCATCGGTTCCCCCCAAAGGTGTTATTTAAAATGCGCATAGTTCATTATACCATCAATTGAACAAAATGAATGAGATAATATATTATTTTTTGGTTACCATATTCATTAGCAGGCAACTGTATGGAGGGAACAGTTTCAAGCCCACATTTGTTCAAGGGACAGATTTCAGGAATTAAATCGAAAAATCCATCTCTTCATAACACTTATGGGCATAATGAGGATGCGGTATAATGAACGGATGGCTCATTTATTTGATGGTATTAGGCATAATAGCGCTTTTAGCGGTACCCCTTAAGTTTTGGCCAAAATTGTGGGTTGCTGGTGTGGCCAGTACCCTGTGCATTCTTCTTGTCGATGGTACGTTAGAATCACTGCGAGCGTTTCAATTTACTCACAGTGGTCTACGCATAGGTGGTCTTCCTATACCGTATTGGATAAGCTATTTCTTTGGCGGCATTGTATACGCTTATTACAGGCCAACAGGAAAGGGGTTGCAAGCCCTGTACGTCCTGGGGTTCTCTATTGTTCTGTGGATTCTGGAATGCATCATGATCCTGCTTGGCCTTTTCAAGCATGTTCATTGGACACTGCTGCATTCTATCCTGATCGATATTTTTGGTTTTCTCTATATGCTTTGCCTGTATGAGTGGCTGGGGATAGCCCAAAAGGCAACACTAAACCCATCAACTTGATCGAAATTTAAGCACCATTTAAGCAGCTTAATCGAAAACTGCCGGGATAGCCGATAACACCCGCTGAAACATATCACTATCTCAACCGAAACGATGGAATTGCTTCCATGCCTATGTATTACCGATTAAGAATAAGCCTTGCGGCTACTAAAGACCTCTCAAAAATACTCTTACAGGCATTCATATTTGTATGGTAACCGGATGTTTTTGTTGTACGCTGCCGGATGACGAGAACATCTGCGTTTTCATCGCCCTCATACTTTACCAGAATGTTTTTTGGAACAGGAACCTTTTTAACATAATTCGCTAAACCAAACCCTGGCTCAGCCGCGATGACACAGTAAAAGTAAGGGTAGCTGGTACCCTGAACATTATTTAAATTGATCTGGGCCTGAATGCCATAAAAGCCGGATGGCATATTCTCAAATGTAATTGTAAACCTGCAATCCAAAGGAATACATTTTCCGGTCTTTTTATCTCTGGAGAGCATCAGAGCCGGCTTAAAATGCTCGCCATCTTTTTTGATCGTCTGAAAAAAAGATTCAAGCTTCCTGACGATGTCCACTTTAATGCGTAAGTTGTCTTTTTTCAGAATTTTGCGAATTCCATTGAACCACAGGGGTATCAACAGAATGATCGCATCAATAAAAAAGATATTGCCCATAACTCCGTAGAAGCCTAAAATCGAGGTTGCGAACAACAGCGAAATGAACATGAGTATAAAGACAAGAGCGCCTTTTCCATTACTAATATCCAGGGCGTCACTATCCCATTCACTCATTTTTTTATTCAAATCTTCAATCTGGAGTATTTTGTCAATATTAACCGTAGTCCAGTTGCTGTCTGCACGAAAAGTACCAAGAATAGTACTGGTATCGTAACCACGGACCAGGCTGAGCAGGGTGGCTAATAGTAGCAAAATCGCACCTGGCCAAGCCTTAAGCATAATAATCTGGAAGAGGAAGCCTGCCACAACAAACCCCAAATACAGCTTCATTCGGGTTGAATAGGGAAGGCTTTTAAACATATGGAATTTTACAATATCCTGCTTTTCCGGCGGTGGAAAGCCCGGTATGCGTAGACGGTTCTTCATACGATACTCCTTTCCTCTAACAGCCCCATAGATTTCCATGCAGGCGTAAGCGCATCACAGCCATGTACTTGAAAATTGAGTGGACAGGCTCCCTGACATGCCGCAAAGTGTCCGCATCCCTTACATGCATCTGGAGCGGCTTCCTTACCGCGGATCCATGAAGAGCGTTGATTAAACCACACAGATTGAAAGCCTTCTTCTATAAGGTTACCAATAGGCTCTGGCCAGCTTGAGCAGGGAAGAAGATTTCCCTTTGGATCAACCGAGAGAAGACCTTCGCATGCGCTACAGCCTCTGTTTCCAAAGCCTGCGGCTATAGGATTGAACAGGCATATCGGTGTGGGAGAATACCACATGTATTCTATACCGGTTTTCTTTGCTGCGGCTTGGAGGTCGGTCACGATTTGGCCGATAGCACTGTAATCAATCGTAAGATCATCATCGCCCCCTCGTCCGGCAGGGATGACCAAATTGGATGAAAATCGCTCTGCTCCGATACGCTTACAGAACTCAGGGTATTGAAACAGGTTTTCCCGATTCATTCCGCAAATGGTTATATGTGGGTGAACAGTGATACCGGCTTCTTTCAGTGCTCTAAACCCGGACGTCGAAGCAGCATGGGATCCTGGAACACCTGTAATGGCATCATGCTCGGAAGAAAGGCCTGATTCAATGCTGACTTGTGCTGATGTAAGACCGGCCAGAGCAAATTCCTTTGCCATTTCCGGAGTAATAAGCGTACCATTGGTGATAAGGTTAACCCGCATATTATTTTGTTTGGACGCATACCGAATCAATTCAGGCAGGTCTTCATAGATCGTGGGTTCGCCTCCTGTGAATGAAACGCTTGGTACCTCGGCTTCATACCGGATGATATCCAAAACCTTTTTAAAGCCTTCAGTATCCAGCTGCGTTTCGTCTTTTTTCGGAGTGCATCCTGCATAGCAAAACCGACATTTGATGTTACAGGTATATGTGACCGCAATTTCGGACAACACCGGTAGTTTGATATAGCCAAGACTGAATTCGGTTTTGCGAATGGCTGGAGACATATAGTTTTCACACACCTCGTTGTTCCACATTCGAGAGAAGTCTATAAAAAACTGCTCAAGCTGTTCTTCGGTTTCGGGCGAATCTGATCTCGCCCGAATAAAATCCTGAACAGAACCACCATTAAGGATATGAGAGATTACCCTTGCTCCGGAAGTGTTCAGCTTAAAAGCCTCATTGGGCATTCGTATCAGTACATTATCGCTCATACGCATATATACATAGGGTTTGATTCGGCCTAAAAAGGCATCTACCCAGGCTAATTTATGTTTTTTCACCTCGCACCTCCGCTAACACAGGCCGAGTGACAGGCTGAATGGCATGCTGAATGACAGGCCGAGTGGCATGCCGAGTGACACGCGTCGTGGCATGCTGTATGGCAGGCATCGTGACAAGCCGAATGGCAGGCAAACCGCCCGTGATCGGACTCGAGGATGGAGTTGAAGGTGATATTGTCGGTTTTTACTGGAATCGCAGTCTCGTAGCGATTATAGACGGTCCTGTAGTTGTGGTAATGGATTCTGTTGTGATAACAATATGAGTAAACCCAATAATCCGTATAGAAATCGTCTTCATAGATTTCCTCTTCATATATCTGTTTTTCCGCATCCATTTCGGCTTCAGCGTCCTGATTATCCATATTATATTTATCCCGGTATTTCGCCGCATAATGCCTTCGTGTTGCTTCTATGTCGCAATTCCACGTCTTTTTTTGAATTCCGTCCACAAGCTTCTGCAATATGATTTCCAGTTCTTTTTCATTGAAAACTCCGTCTTCAGCAGCATCATACATCAGCTGTTCATATTTTGTCAGGCCCGAAAGGTCGCTCCTATCAATACGTTTCACCCGAAGGGGATCGAGAGAGACCTCTTCGAAGTACTCCTGCATGATAAGCTTGGATAGCATGGCGGAAAGAATGGTTTTGTAAGGCATTCCAAGAAACAGGGCCGCCTCGATATCATCCAGGTTTGAGGCAACCGCACCATCTTTCCGGAAGGAGGCTACTTCAAGTACCGGCGGCTCCCAGTCATCCCTGGCCCACTGCACATCTTCAAAAGTAGCCTGTGCCTTAACCATGGAATCGTGCTTATTGCCGACTGCTATCAAAGTGCCCAGAAGCAGAATGCCCAGCACAAGAATTAAGCCAATTCTGCCGCTTGTTTGTCTTGGGGTATTGTATTCAACCCATTCACGATCGCTATAATCCGTTTCAAACGGTGTAACGGATATATCACTCTTATAATTGGATGGTTCGCTTGTAATTTCTGGGAAAACATACTTGGAAATGTATTGCTGAATTCTAAAATTAAATTTCTTCTCAGGATTATTCTTGTGCAGCAGTACCTGCACCCTGTAAACTTCACCAACCAGACTGACTCTATAATCGATCAAATAGGATTCATTCATCCAAGGTTCGGTAGAAAAGTCGTTTTCAAGCAGAAACTGCTCAACTTCCTCTCTGGTGGCTGACTCACGGAACTCCAGCGGATAGTTTACGGTAACCGTATAATGATCCATCGGCTCATCCCATTGTGTTGGTGCCCAATTGAACACAACCAAATCAATCCCGTCCACTGATGTTGTTCTTTCAAGATATCCAGCTTGAGCCATATCGGCAACAAAACGTAGCTTATATGTAAGATATTCCCCGCCGAGCCGCCTTTCATTGGAATTGATGATATCATACCTACCGCCGCCCAGGTTTACAATATCAATGGAATGAGAGGTGTTGTCATCTTGGATAACCCAGGCATTATCGGTATCAAAAACAGGCTTTAACCTGTCGAACCCCTCCATGGTAAATGCCAGCATAGTTTTACCGGGAACCAGCTTATAGCGGATGGTATACGAGACAATCGCAGTTCCATTGGGTTGTAAAATAACATCGGTTTCAACAAAATCAAGATTTGCAATTTCCGAGGCATTTGCCGCTGTAGCTGGAAGTGTGAAAAGAAGCAAAATCAAAAAAAATAACAATGTTTTTTTAACCATGGCATTACCTTTCTGTTTATCAATACTGTTCAGTAAAAGCGTTTAGCCGGATACAGAACAAATGATTTAAGCCTTAGTCATTATTTTTCTATTTCATTCTTAGTATAGAAATTATTCCTTATCATGTCAACTGTAGCTGGAACGAAAGCCTTTACTTTTGGAAAATACTGTTAGCCAACACCAGGTCAAGAAAAGTGCAGTGAACGGGATGTTTCGGATAAACATATGGATAGTAGGGTTCGCTGCTGCTCAAAAGCGTTAGGGGTTAGCAAGGAATATTGAAACAAACATCTTAATGATATGTGCATAAGAAACCACCTTTCAGCCAATACGTTTCATATAGTACGAAGGAAGAAATGATATGAGAGTCCGTCGAAAATGCACTAAAACAGAAAAAACATTACAGGATCCGGGGATAAGCCAAAACCAAAGCAACGGTTCTACGTTGAATTCGGGTACAGTGAAAGAAATACTTCAGGTAAACAGTGATGTGGCGGTTCGCAATTTATTTGCTTATGGTAATGAAAAGTACCCGGTAACAATGGTGTTCGTTGATGGGCTTGCCAATATAACGTTGATTGATGAGAGCATCCTAAAGCCTATTACACGGAGGAACATGCCAGATGGAGACCCGGATATCCATAAAATCTTTGAAGATATTGAACATGGAACATTCCATCATGTTATCCAAAAAACAAGAGAAAACTTGTCCGATTGTATCCAGGATATCCTGGATGGTTCTGTAGCCCTTATATTCGACCAGGTTGAAAAAGCGATTACATTTGATGTAAAAGAGTATGAAAAAAGGAGCATTACCGAACCCACCGGTGAAAATGTCATAAAAGGTGCAAAGGATTCTTTTATTGAAAACCTGAGAACAAATACTGCAACTGTTCGTAGAAAAGTTAGAAATAGCAATCTTGTTATAGAAGAGACACAGATTGGGCGACAGACCATCACAAGAATAGCGGTGGTATACCTGAAGGATATTGCAAACAGACACACCATCGAGAAAATTAGAAAGCGTATTAACAGCATTAGCACGGATGGTGTGCTCACATCGGGTGTGATAGAAGAAAACATCATTGACAGAAAATATTCACCATTCCCACAGGTGGTTTATACCGAAAGACCTGACAAATTCTGCGCGAACATTGTGGAAGGACGTATCGGAATAATTGTGGATGGCTTTCCACTCTCATTTATTCTACCGGTTACGCTGGAATCGTTTGTGCAAGCTCCAGAAGATTACTCACAAAACTTTATCGTCAGCTCGGTCATACGGTTTATGCGTTTCCTGCTTATTTTGGTGACATTGCTTTTGCCAGGTCTCTATGTTTCCATTACAACATTCCATCATGAGATGATACCAACCGAGCTAGCGCTTGTTATTACCTCATCGAAACAGGGGGTGCCATTCCCTTCCTTTGTAGAAGTTATCTTTATGCTGATCGCTTTTGAAGTACTGGTTGAAGCAGGTTTGAGGCTTCCAAAAACCATTGGTCAAGCTGTCTCTATTGTTGGCGCTGTTGTTGTTGGAGAAGCAGCGGTTCAGGCAAGACTGGTCTCACCAACAGTGGTGGTGACCATTGCAACTACAGCAATAGCCAGCTTTACCATGCCCAATCAGGATTTCTCCAACGCATTAAGGCTCTGGCGGTTTATTTTTGTTGTCTTAAGCAGCATGGCAGGGCTGTTTGGTTTAAGTTTGGGGGGGATTCTTTTGCTGGATCATCTCTCCAGCATGGAAGTCTATGGAATATCCTATTTGTCCCCTCTTGCAGGGGAGGATGAAATACAGCTTCAGGATTCAATATTCAGGTTTCCGTATCGGTTTCAGAAAAACAGACCTGTAAGCCTAAGAGCGAAGAACAAGAAAAGAGTGAACCAATGAATGGTAAGGAAAATAGAATTATTTTAATATTTATTCTGATATTGTTTTTTGTACAGCCCAGCTGCCAAACTTCTTTCATGGAAAGAACAGAGATCAAGGACATTGAGTTTATTCGGGTTGTAGGTGTGGATAAATCAACCCATACAGATGGAAATGTAAGGTTAATAATAGCGACCCAGAGTGTTCAGGGCGCCGGTGGGAGCGGTACTCCGAAAAAGGAATCTGAAATTTTGCATTCGGAAGGGAAAACGGTGTTCGAGGCGGTTCGTAATTTTTGGAACTACATGGACAAAAGACCATTCTGGGGGCACCTTGAGTTTTTGATAATCGGGGAAGAGGCGGCCAAAGAGGGCTTGCTGAAATACATTGATTTCTTCAGCCGGGATCCTGAATTGAGATTGAACTTAACAGTGTTCCAGGTAGAAGGAAATAGTGCGGAGGAGGTCATAAAGAAGGCAAACAGTCCAAAAAAATTTGTTTTCGAGAAGCTGGCTGGTGTCGTAGAAAATCAATGGGGCCAATCTGTATATAATGAGGTTGATCTGATGGAAGTTATGTATATATTGGACAAAGATTACTTGTCGCTATACCTTCCGAGTATTCGCCTGCAGCAGTTAACCGAATATGACCAGGAAGAGGAAGCGGCCATGGACATTGTAACGGGTGGGTTTGCATTGTTTCATGGTGATATGCTTGGAGGATACTTGGACAGTGAAATGGGAAGGGGGTTAAATTGGCTAAAAAACAAAGTAAAGTCCGGTAGTATTACTGTTAAAAGCCCGGAAGGTAATGATGTCTCACTGGAGATTATGAGAAGTAAAGTAAAACTGAAGCCTAAGCTTGTAAATGAAGGATTGTCTGTTTCTGTGGAAGTAAATATTATCACCAGTCTTGCTGGATTGCGATCAAATGAGGATCTTTTTTGTGCGGAAACCATTGAACATTTGGAGAAGCAGCAGGAACAATATGTTCGAGAAGTAGGTGAAATGGTCATCAACTATGCCCAGAGGAATGGCATGGACATTATCAATGTCGGTGATGCCGTATGGAGGAAGTACCCGATTCAGTGGGAGGATCGGTTCAAAGAAAATTGGAGAGAGGAGTTCCAGGATATCTCCTTTCATATCATCGTTAAGTCAAAGATTGAAAAGACATATGATATAGTGCAACCAAACCAGAGCGAGAAGGGTAATTAATAATGGTACTTTTTTATATCATCGTTGTTTTGGCAGTCAGCTCTTTTGAAATACGGTCATTCACGAAAGAAAAGCAAGCCAAAGAGCTGGCTGTTTTTATTGTTCTGGCTGTCATAACACTTGTTGCCGGTATTTTCTATCTGATGGATCCATATGGAAAAAGTTTGACCCAACATATTATTTATTTGTTGGGAAGCGATGATTGAAGGGAAGAGTTTTATGATTACAGATAGCAAGAAAATATCGACAAAACAGGCGACTTTTCTCTTCCTGACTGTCGTTTTCTCTCCGGCTATCAGGGTTGTTCCGATCTATGCCGCTCAAAGAGCTAAATCGGCAGCGTGGCTGGCTGCAATACCTGCAACAGCATTGCTGATCATTTTGATATTGATATGGAACTCGTTCTGCACCCGCTTTCAGAATCATTCATTAATGGATATGTTCAGTGAAATTTCAGGCAGAGTTCCCGGTAAGATAATATCCTTTGCTTACCTTGTCTGGATTATACTTCTGACTGCATTGTATGTGCGCTATTTTTCAATCCGGCTGACCATCTCTACCTTTCCGAATACCAACAGCAATCTGTTTTCAATCTCAATCCTGCTGGTGATCGCGTATACCCTTCGCCATGGTCTTACAACCCTTGCCAGATTCAATGAAGTGGTTCAACCGATTGTTGCTATTACGTTCTTTTTGCTGGTTCTCATGCTCACACCCTATGTTAAACCCCAATTTCTAATGCCGGTATCTTACAGGAGCATCCTTCCGGTTTTTGAAGCCAGTTTGGGAACGGTCGGGATATTGGTGTACTTTTCCTTTCTATTTATCATCAGTGACAGGATCAATAACAAAGAAGTTATGAAAAAGGTGGGCATTCAGGCTTCATTATTTTTGCTTGTGACTATAACAACGCTGCTTATCATCACATTAGGAACTTTTAACTACAGCATCGTACAGAGAACGCAGCTTCCTTTTCTGATTGCTGTGAAACAAATCTCTCTGTTTAATGTATTGGAAAAAATCGAGTCGGTTGTCGTTGCCTTTTGGATATTGACTGATTTTGTATTGATTAGCTTTTTCATCATTTGCGCCCTCAGGATCATTCAATCGTTATTCTCTCTGCAAGAAACAACCCGATTAATTAACATTTATATTATTTTTATATTTATCCTGTCCATGTATATTGCGAATAGTGCTTTCGAAATGCAGAAGCTGTCAGAGATATTTTTCATTCCCGGTAACATTCTGTTCGGTTTCGTTGTACCCCTTGTTCAGTTTGTCATAGGAAAGATCAGAAAGATAATATGAAATCCAGGAACTGCCATGGGATGAATACCCTATTGTTCATGCAGAATCTTTATCAGCCTGTTACATAGAGACACAAAACCCCCGGTATGATAAAACCGGGGGTGGCCTTTGCTAGATAAAATTATTGCAACTGTTCTTCAGCCAACTGGATCATTTTTTTCACCATTTGCCCACCAATAGGACCACCTTGTTTTCCGTTTATATAGGATGGCAAATCACCTTTATAATGATCGTTATTTTCCTTAACGAACTGCTCATATCCTATTTCTCTTGCACATTCAAGTTTAAAACGGTTTAATGCTTCTCTTTTAGAGGGAACCAGCGGAGTTCTGGATCTTGACATCTTTCTCACCTCTTTTATGGTTGATGGTATTATTTTATCCGGTGGAAAGACAGAAATACCTTGTATCATTTGTATCAATTGCATAAAAGGGCGTCTTTTGCCCAAATATGGACAAAAGAATGAAGGAACGATATCGGCTCATTCTGTAGCTTATTGTATCAATATGTTTGATTAATATAATTATCTGTAAGCGATTTCATTTTTTTATCGCGAAAAACCCCTTCTTCACGGAGCTTTTTTAATATTGCTGTGTTTTTCGAATGAAGTATCAGATCATAAGCCTCCATGCCCCCAAAAGGAACGGAAAGGGTATTGATTTCAAACAAGACATCCGGATCACGGATAACAATCTCAAATAGCTTGTTCTGCAATTTCTTTGATCTTACGCTGACAAAATAGGCATCCACATTTTCATAATCCAAAAGTCGTAATAGCGTCATCGTAACCTTATCTTTTTCATAGTAATAGCTGTCGGATTGCTCCAGATAGGTGTTTCTTTGTTTACTCCTCTTTGGAAACTCTTTTGCCTGCCTATAGTAAAACTTTGCCAAAGCATTATAGTAATGATAATTATAAATGGCTTTTTTGATGTTGTCTACTCTTTTAAAGGGCTTAATTCCTAAGCTTTCAATTGTGTAAAAGTTTTCATCTATAAATTCGTTTTTTGTAAGGTCGCCCATCTTATATTGAAATAAAAGGCTCTGCCGGTGCTGAAGGAACTTGTCGAATTTATTCTGTGCCATTATCTCACCGCCCATTTCATCTTAAAGGATTGGGCGGTAAAAGTAAAGGAAGGAGATGCTTCGGATTTCTATGTGCAGACCTTTAGTTTATTCTTTACTCTGCTGTTCCTCATTAAAAGCAGCTAAAGCAGCTAAAAGCGCGAAAACATCGCCAATTACCGTGAAGATAGCTGCAATGATTGCTATCTGGGTGGAACTAAGTTTATTGTAAGTCAAAGCAATCACTCCATAAGTACAATAGTAATTATACATATGCAACAAATGAAAATAATGTGAATTATAGACATGTACAAGGTTTGGACACCCTGCCCAGGAATTCCGCAGGCTTTAGCCAGACAGAGGTCTTGGGAGCATCTGATAGCTATATATTGTGATTGGCGAGAAAATGACATAGATTGTGTAATGATATGTAGTAACTATAATCGATTTAAGGATTTTGTGAAAAAATTAGATGAAGATGGAATTCATGATTATGAAGTAATAAAAGTCGTTACCCTGATTGAATAACGATACCTTTAAACATAAAAATATTAAGTCTGGTAAGAAAAATGTAAATGTTGAAACCCAGCTGTAAGGCTGGGTTTGTGTTTGGTACACCATCAGGGGCTCGAACCCTGGACGCCCTGATTAAGAGTCAGGTGCTCTACCAACTCACCTAATCCTGCATATATGAATCTGACAAGATATTATTATAC
>JAAYKJ010000201.1 GCA_012522505.1 Clostridiaceae bacterium | reverse complement strand
GGTCTATCCTATGTGATGGATTATTCCTTCACCTTTTCCTTATAAAATACACTGGCTGTGATTTCAATGCTTAAACTGCCATCAACACTCCCCAGGTTGATCTCATCAATCCTGTATAGCCTTTCTCCATGCATCAGCCTGTTCAAAAGCTTCAGAAAACTCTTATATTCCCCTTGAAATGAAAGCTTCATCGGTATTGCGGCATAGCCATCTTCACGGATATGTTCACCAAACTGGACACTCCCAAAAACCAGCGAAGCTTCCTCCGCGCTTCTTTGAAGGCCTGTCAGGATTTGTTCCTGCTGCGGGTTTCCCGGAATCATCAACTGAAGCTCCTCAAGATGGGCTTCCATATCCGGCGTTCTTTCCCTTGCATGCTGCATACGCTTCAACAAAGCCTGTCGATCGGCCAAAATTGTTTTTATATTAAGTATTTCGGCTGTCTTCACTCCTGTGTGAAGCGTCTCTTTAACAATGAGGTATCCAAAAGAGGCAATTCCCAATATGAAGAGCACGATGACTATGAATTGAAGCTGGTTCTTTTTTCTCATTCTTTTGCCTCCTCAAATAACTTGAAGGGTCTGTCCTTAAAAACGGTAACTATCATTTGAAAAGAAACGGTATTTTTTTCATTTCCCGGTGAGCTCTGTGCATTTGTCAGCACAGCTTCTGATATTTCCTGCACTTCTTTCATTTTTTCCAACCATAAAGCAATCGCATCGTACGTGCTGGCGCTACCACGGATTGCGAACCTTACACTTTTCTCCTCATTCGCTGTAGAGATTTGTGAAATTTGCAGTCCTTCCGGTACCGATGAACCGATAGCAGCAAAAAGCACAACCCAATCGGGCTGGTTTTGAACGATTCCCTGAGCAAGGCTGCTTTCCTTCTGAACATTGGTTTCTAGTTCTTCCAAATAGGCCAATGCTTCAATGTCTTTTATGATGTTGTCATTTTCGATCTTCAGCGTTCTCAGTTCCTCTTCAGGAATGGTAGCCATAATCTTTACAATGCCATATGAAAAAATAGTCACCAGTAAAATGACGCCCAGAATGACCATCGCAAGCTCGGTTCTTCGATTGGTTTTTTTCGATTTTTTATACTCTGTAGGCAATAAACTTATCAGCTTCAATCTCATCAAACCTCCAGCCCGCATAGAGCAAGACTTAAACATACAGTATAATCAGAGGAACTAAAAGCACCGTCTGTTGATTGCAGAACATGGTTTTCAAGTCTACTCAAGCCAAGTGGTGAAATATCTGTTTCAACCGAATTTCGCAACCTGTGAATCAGTCCCTGTGCTTTGGATAGGGTTCCGGTTACTAAAATATTCTGAAAAGATAAGTCCGGATATTGGTTCTTGTAGTATTGAACCGAGGAGCGAACCTCAACATCAATAAAGCTGCTGATCTTTCCCACCGCTTCCTCATGGGATTGGACACGTTCATCGCCTTTCAGTCCTGAAATTGCTGACAGATACGGCCGCAAACCGGATGGATAGGCAAAGGTTCTGGCCATCCCTGGTTCGTTTCCATTCATGATCACAATATTCCCAAAATCATAGGAAAGGTTAATCAGCACAACTGGTTTATCCCGTAAATCATTGGGGATGATCCTGGTCATGGCCAGCATGGATACCGAAATATCCAATATATTCAAGCGAGCGGCTTCGAGGGCCTTAATATAATCAAACAACATCCTTTTGCGGCCTGCCACCAGCAAAAGCTTCAGCTGCCTACCACTTTCCTGATTGATATGTCCGATAACCTCATAATCCAGTTCAATTTCATCAATTGGAACAGGGATGTAGTCCATGGACTGAAAATGGATAAGATTGTAGAGCTTATCCTTTGGCAATTCGGGTACTACTGCAAACCGGATAATCACATCTTGGTTGTTGACGCCCAAGATAACATCCCTGCATTTAATTTTCTCCCTTTCCCATAATTCAGCTATGGCTCTACCAAGCCTTTCAGGGTCATACACTTTCCCATCCCTCACAACCCCTTCTGGCAGAGAGGTTTGTGCAAAGGTGCATAGAACAGGTTTTTCCGGAAGTCCTTTCAGATGCACGATTCTGATTTCTTTTGAGTCGATCTCCATTCCAATTGAGGAACGTTTAAATAACTTCATATTCATTCTCCAGTTTCTTAATATGCGGCTGAGGTAATGGAAGAGAATATGGGCAGATACAACGAAACAAGCATACCTCCGACAACAAGCCCAACAAGAACCAGCATAATCGGTTCTATCAACGATGAAAGCCCCTTGGTCATTGTGTTCACTTCTTCTTCATAGAACTCAGCGATCGTATCCAATAGAGAAGGCAATGCGCCCGTTTCTTCACCGACCGATATCATCTGCGTAACCATAGGAGGAAATATACCGCTGGCCTCTAAAGGCGCTGAAATATTCCCGCCCTCTTCAATACTGATTATGGCATCGCTGACAGCCTCAGCAACCAACATGCTCCCTGACGTAGGGCCCGCGCTTTGCATCGCCTGAACAACAGGGATCCCACCATCCAATAAAGTAGACAATGTTCTGGAAAATCGCGCCGTAACAGATTTTTGAATGAGTTCACCAAAGATTGGTATATTGAACTTGAGCTTATCCCATAACCTCTTCCCTGTTTTGCTGTTAGCAAAAAACACGATACATCCAATAACAAGACCGGCACCCATAATCCAGATATACCATTGCGATCGTATGGAATCTGAAAAATTGAAGATAGCCTGTGTAACCCCCGGAATCTTGGTACCTTCTGGTATAAATGTCTTGAAAACCGGAACCAGAAAGACTAGCATTACGACTGAAAGCAGCAATGCGAAACCCAATATCAGGCGTGGATAAAAGATGGCTGAGTTGATATTATCTCTTAATTGCTTTTCTTTCTGCAATTGGATGGCTAAACGTTTCAGCGTGTTTTCCATCATGCCGCCAAGCTCACCAGATTGTATCATGGCAATATATATATCCGAAAAAATCCTGGGATACGCTGAAAATGCGTCGGTCATGCTCATTCCGCCTTCCACGTTCCTGGTAATCTCCTCCAGTGCCTCTTTGAGCGTAGGGTTCGATGCCTGCCTGCTTAGTGTAAACAGAGAACGGGTTATTGGGATACCCGCAGAAATCATTGCAGAAAGTTGCCTGCTGAATATACTGAGTTCTTCAACTGTTACCTTTTTTTCGGCTTTCATAAAGGCTGAAAAGCGGGATTCTTTATGTTCTTTCAAGTCAAGAACTGTAAGGCCCATTTCTCGCAGCCTGTCCAGGCAAGAATCCACATTTTTAGCGCTAATCAATCCTTTTATGGTTTCGCCCTGTTTGTTAAAAGATTCATATCTGTATACAGGCATTAAACTCCTCCCGACACCATATCCAAGCTATATCCAATTCCGAAGCATCCGTTCAACTTCAGATGGCTCAACACAATATTCAATCGCAGTATCCTTTGTTATCGTTCCCCTTTGGCACAGTCTTACCAAAGCGGTATCCATAGTCTGCATTCCATATGTCTGTCCGGTTTGTATCGCACTGTAAAGCTGATGTTCCTTCCCTTCACGGATAAGGCTTTTAACCGCGGGTGTATCCGCCATATACTCAACAGCAGCAATTCGTCCCAAGCTATCAGCTCTTGGTACTAGTTGATGGGCTATAACAGCCCTTAAAGAACCCGCAAGCTGTTGACGTACCTGGTTTCTTCGATCACTGCTAAAAATATCTACAATTCTGGATATGGTCAATGGTGCTGTTTGTGTATGCAGGGTTGACAACACCAAATGCCCGGTTTCTGCTGCAGTAAGGGCTATGCTGACACTTTCCAGATCACGCATTTCTCCAATTAAAAGTACATCTGGATCATGCCTGAGCACATGTCGCAGGGCAGTGGCAAATGAATGGGTGTCTAATCCGATCTCCCTTTGCCTGATTGTGGATTTGTTATGTTTATGCAGGAATTCAATAGGATCCTCAATGGTTACAATGTTTAACTCCCTTGTCCGATTCATATGATCGATCATCGCGGCAAGCGTCGTCGATTTCCCACTTCCTGTTGGTCCGGTTATAAGGACAAGCCCACGGGATAAGTCACAGAGCTTTTTAACCTCTGGTGGTAGCCCCAGATCATCCAAATTCGGAATTACGAATGGGACAGCACGAAATGCTGCTGCAAGGGTTCCGCGTTGTTTCATAACATTTCCACGATATCTTGCCACGCCACTGATGGAATAGGAAAAATCCAGCTCCCATTCTTTCTCCAGTTTTTCCCTTTGAGTGTCCGTTAAAATGGAATACAGCAGAGACCGGATCGCATCCGGCTTCAGCACAGGATAGTCCAAAACATGAATTTTCCCATCTATCCTGATTGCAGGTTTGGAGCCCGTTACCAAATGCAGGTCAGAACCCTTCATCTCCATTGTTTTTAACAACAGTTCATTCATGGCCTCAAACCCGTAATCTTGAACATCCACCCCCAAATTGCCTTCCATAAAAAAACCTCCGTATTTACTAAAACCCTAATTCCCGTCTATGGAGCGGATAATGTCCCGTATCAGCGCAATATTGTCCGGTGTTTCTTCTACCCACAACACATACAGGGGCTCTGTTGTTTTTGACACATTGTCGGAGACTGTAAAGCTTTCTCTCGGAATTCCGGTCAGCTGTACGATCAGATCCCTGCGTTTCTCAAGACGGGTTTTGGCGCTGGATGCTGCTGATGAATCCACGACTGCTCTGATCTTTTCTCCTGGAACATCCAGTTTTATGAGTACGTTTTTCACATCGTTGATTCTGTCCGATGGGCAGGAGATCAGAAGTTCCCGACTGAACTCAGGGTAATTCAAGGACATCGCCCGAACATTCTGAAGCCCGATAAATTCAAGCTTTTCCAATGCGGTCGAGGCCTTGATATTTATCAATGAAAAGATAAAAAAGTTTACATCATCCCGGGAGAAAAAGTTGTCCAGCTGGTTGATTAAATCATTCATCAGATTGATGGACTCCTGGTCGCCCCGCATCCAGATATTATATCCGCTGGAATCGATGGCGATAACCTTGACAGGTATGTCCAGGTCTTGAATCAAAGGTAACAGCCTGGCAGAAGTGATGTTCATCATCTTTTTGGCTTCAATACGCGTGTTGTCAATCACTTCCTCCGCTTCTTCCTCCAAAACGTCAGGAACCTTGTTTTCAATGATATCAACGCTTTGAACCAGCTCAAGCAAATCCTTCATGGCAGATTCATCGGCCTTCACCCATATTGTTGCCGGGTTGGTTTCAAACAGGATTGTCTTGCAGGGAATCTCAAGCTGGTGGATCAACGTATTCAAAACATTTGACTTAACATATTGCAATTCAATTGGGATCAGCTTGAATTCCGAAACAGGCTCATTGGTTTCAGGGTCGATATTATCCGCTCTGTCCAACGCTACGATCAGTTCTCTCATCTTTGCCAAAGCCTTTGGGGTGCCCTGTGCCCAGATATATTTCTCTGTGCTGTCCAAAATAATTCGCTGAACAGGAATTTTCAGTTCATCAACCTGAGCACTGATAACTTCAGGTTTTAGGTAGGATAATGAAAAACGGGTGATCGGCATCATATTGTAATAGTTCTGATGAATATTGGCATTGCTGCCTACCAAAATCATGTCATCATCTGAAACGTATGACAATCCGATGCTTTGTGTTAACAACTCCAATGCAGTTTCGGCGGTAACATTTTGCACAGATAAGGTTACCCTGACCGGTGATTCGGTATAGATTATATTTTTCTTCATGGCCAGGGCCAGCATTGACAAAACATCACGAACATCGGCATCCCGCATGTCAAAGGTAATTCCCGACCGGATATGCTTATCGTCTGTATTTTGATTCGGTTCGGCTGCTTTTATTTTTAGCACATCACCAACGCTAACCGACGAGTTCTGAGTCATGGAGTTTTCACGTAGTATTTCGTCAGTCGTTGTATGATAGGTCTGAGCAATTTCAGCCAGTGTATCCCCTTCCCGAACAGTATAGAGAATAAAACCATCGTTGGCTGCCACTTCCGTGATTGTGGAAGAAGACAGAACGGCGATAATAAGGATTACCAATATATAATACCAATGTTTTTTTCGGTGCATACGCTTATGCCTCCTTGAAAGTGCTCTTTTCATAATGCTGCAACCAGCCAAACCGATATCCGCTTCAGAGGCGGGTTTCATTCCCGCACAGAGATTTTTCTTTTATCATGCTTCTATTTCAATGTAATAACCAGGTCATTCCCGTCTCTATCTATCAAAGTCACCTTTTTATCGTCAATTTTTTCAACAACCCAGTATGAGCCGATACTATCCCCTGCAGAGACAATATAGGTCCTGCTTCCTGTTTCAATAATCGCCGCGTCCTTTTCTTCCGAAAGCAAAACACCCTTAAGTGAAAATGCTACTGCTTCATTTGTTGAAAAAGGATCGTTTGTCTTGGTAAAATCAATGTCTTCCGATGGCTTCACCCTTTCCATCTGCGGAAGAACCTCCACCTTTAGGGCATCTGTGGTTGCCCCCACATTGGGCTGGGAAGGTGGTTTCATCTGTTTCGCTGGTTTCAATTTTAGGATAATCGCAACAAGAATGACAACGACCAGAATTGGCAGCAAATAGACCAGCGATTTATTCTTTTTTATGAATTCTGAAAAAGCACTTTTTTTGCGCCCC
>JAAYKJ010000200.1 GCA_012522505.1 Clostridiaceae bacterium | reverse complement strand
TTTGAATGGCCTCCCTTTCTAAAATCAGTCTGGAAGTTTTTTCAGCATTTGGGGCAGAAGTCAAATCCTGAATCAACTCATAACATATGCTGCCTTTCTGAAATTAAGATTTATGTCTACTTTTTTTGTCATTTCCGTTTAGTATGTGAAGAATCGGATTTACAGCATTTATATCTGTAAGATTATCTATAAATTACCGTCTCTCCCACAATAATTGAATATCACTACAATATTAACACACTTCAGTGATGTTGGTAAGCATATTAATTGCCTCAAGGTTTACTGCTCAATTAAGCCCAATACATCGGCTTTTGCCCTGATCAGGCAGAAGCGAATCTGTGAGAATAATAAATTTGTAACCTGCATACTATACAGGTCACAAATAGGGGGGCATTCGATCCATGCATATTAATAAATATGCGTTACTTAACACTAATTCATCGCATCATAAGTCCTCACCGACATCAATACAGCAGCTTCCCTCGTTGTCTTCCACCAGCTTTGGATTACTGATGACAGGCGCCTCCAGATGAGTAAAGGTTTCGTTGTGAGCGTCTTTACCTAAAGAACATGTTTCCGACCATGGAGACAAAATGAATTTCTGCTCATTACTTTTCAGATCGTAAAACTCTGCAAGAATGCGCACTCTGAAGTAAAATGTGTTGTTTTTAAGGTCAAGCTGTTTTCAGTCGGAACAGTTCCTTTATTCATTGCATCGCCCAACTCGTCATGTACAGGCCCTTCATATCTGAGGTCAAGTATGCCAACAGTTGTTATCGGGTTAAGAGAAATACTACCCTGGGTTGGATAAATCGCTGAATTCCAGGGATAATTCACTGAAAGCGTATCCCAATCCTCTGTATAGTGCCAGGGTCCGTCGTTTAGCTTCCAGTCAACCTGGTTGTAGATATGAAGACCTGATACACCCATAGATTCAGCATCTATAAAACAATCATCCCTGAATTTGTGAACATCGGATTCAACAAAGTAGAACAGCGTTGTCATGGCTTCCGTTTCTTTTGCCACAGGTTTCCCCGGTGCTTTAAAGGCTGTCGGCAGGGTTTTCTCTGTTGTTGGGGCGTCTCTGTTGATGCACCGCATGGCTTCATCATACATATAAACATTATTAGAGCTAATTCTTGGTAAAAATTGCTTTAAATTTATCACCTATCCCAACTTATCACCTTGTATAATGAAATTATGGAGTTCATCATACAATCCTTTCAATAAATTTTGATTGATAGCTCCATACTATCAACAGACGCTGTGGCTTGTTTTTTTCACCTACAGCGGCTGTTAGCCGACTGGTTCCTTTGGAGGCTACAACCACAGCTCTGTGCTTAATTTTTGATCAGTTAGATAACGCTTGACGTTTTATCTCGAACAAGGCTAAGATGCGCAGAAGCTATGGAGTTAAAGCAGCGTCAAAACTATTAGGAGGACACGAGTATGCTTTTTATTGGTATCGACGTAGCAAAATCTAAGCACGACTGCTGCATCTTGAACGAAAACGGCGAAGCATTATCAACCTTCGTCATAAAAAACAACAAGCAGGGTTTTGAAGAAATGATTGCAGAAATAACAAGGTATTCAGGATCGTCTGACCTTTCAGACGCAAGAATAGGACTCGAATCAACCGGTCATTACAGCATCAATCTCCAAAACTATTTACTGCAAAAACGTCTGTGCGTTAGGATTTACAATCCGCTTTCTGTAAATCTATTACGCAAGGCGCAGAGCCTGCGAAAGACCAAGACGGATAAATCCGATTGCAAGTTTTTGGCAATGCTGTTGTTTTCGGACGATTCAAAGTCCTATTCACAACCAGTATTGCCAATTTCCGAGCTTCGTAATCTTACCCGTAACCGCCATCGGCTTGTTGCTATGTGCTCGAAGCTAAAGCTTTCACTTTCAAGGCTCATCACAATACTCTTCCCCGAACTGCCAAGCGTCGTTTGGTCTGTAAACCAGAAGTCGTGCTACGCAATGTTGTCGGAGTTCCCAACCGCTCAGGATATTGCAAAAGCCAGTATTGTGCGCTTGACGAATGTGCTGTCGGCTAATTCAAGGGGCAAGTACGGTCGGAAAAAAGCTGAGCAGATTCGAGAGCTCGCACGCAATTCAATTGGTCACGACAGCGGGGCTATTGGCTTTGAGCTTCGCCAAACCATCCGGCTTATCCAGAACCTACAGGGCGAAATCGATCTGCTGGATTCGGAAATCAAGCGAATCATGGATGATGTGCAGTCCCCGGTTCTCTCAATCCCAGGCATTGGATACGTGCTCGGTGCAATTCTCATTTCCGAAATAGGAAGTATTGAGAATTTCACAAACCCAGCCAAACTGCTTGCGTTTGCGGGTCTCGACCCTTCGATTTACCAGTCCGGCCAGTACATTGCCAGTTCAACGCCAATGGTTAAACGCGGTTCGACTTACCTGCGCTGTGGCCTGATGCAGGCGGCACGTCTTGTTGCTTACCGGGATGGAACGAATGGGTATCACCGGAACAGCCGGTTTTTTACGATTTGAAAGGAACCGCATTCACGAAAAAGCATACCCGTATTTCAGATGACCAACCCCATGTGTTTTATGTTGATGCGCAGTATGAAATAAAGCTTACGAACAGTAATGTGCTGGGTTTACCAAATGAGGAAGATGGTTTTCTTTTCACCACGAAAAGGCAGCTACGCTATGTCTGGCAGCCCGATGAAAAATGCTTCTATTTTGATCCTGAGAGCTCAAATGCGGATGAATCTTTGTTTGATTTCAGCAGGCCGGTAATCTTGGAAAATTTCAGCAATGAATTGGAAAAGCTGTCTGAAAGCAGAATTCAGACAAAGCTGGACTGGCTGGACAAGCTGGAAGAACCGGAAGCCATTATGAATACGCCGGATGTTCTCGAAAACCTGAGTGTTCTGCAGTTCGCTAATTTGAACGATGCTGTAAATACGAATGTGGTGCTCAACCTTCCCGAAGGCTTTACAGCGAATAAGCGGGTTTTTCAGAAAGCTTCGAATTTTGAGTACAGTGCTGAAAAAAACAAAGGCATCGATACCGTATGCACTTTTCAGATCTTCAGTACTGCGCAAAATGACAAGTTTAGTCAATACGGGATTGAGGGTCTCGTCGGATGGTTTTACGATACAGGATATTACAGGGATGAACCGGAAGATGCCCGTTTTCCGAACAACTCCGCAT
This sequence comes from Clostridiaceae bacterium, assembly GCA_012522505.1. Taxonomy (GTDB): domain Bacteria; phylum Bacillota; class Clostridia; order DSM-8532; family DSM-8532; genus JAAYJG01. The sequence goes on along the minus strand of JAAYKJ010000200.1, from coordinate 4,337 downwards.
TAAAGGCAAAGGTTTACGAGGGCAATACGGCATTGGGAGAAGCGGAGATATTTGTCCTTGAATGTGACATCATCCCAAAAGAATTAAGAACCGAAGAGTATTCAACTTATGAGCTGGTTTATGCATGGGTTCCGATAGACGGTGAAGATCTGGCATATAATCTTGGAATCAGTGTCCCGTTAGGGGAAGACAGCAGCCCATATGTTGATATGATAAAATATATACTGCAGGCAGAGTAATAAGACATAAGGTTTCGTGTCGGTTTTTTCTGTGAAAGCTTCCAAATTGATTATTCCAGGTTTTATGCTACTCAATGCGGCTCCGATGAGAAATTTGGCTCCGAAAGTGTAACACGAATCTGAACCCGGGTGTAACAAGAAGTCTCCAGCCTCTTATGTGTTTTGGGTAGGTAACATACGGTTCCCCCTAACATAACCCTGGTATATTTCCACGATACTCATTGCGGTAAGGATCATAAAGATCGGCAGAATAAAATAATGGTATCGGTTCTGGGTCTCAAGAATCAAATGCAATATCACCGTTCCGATAAACAACAGAATCAACGCTTGTTCAGGGCCTGTATCTTTTCGTCTGAACAGTTGGATCCCCAAAACCGCCAAAAAGAAAACACTGAAGAGATAGAAATAATTAGTGATTTTAGTAAACAGACCGATGATATCTTGTCGTTCCCGGGTCAGAATCCCTTGCTGATCCAAGAAGAAGGTTGTCATTACCGCATACCCATCGTTTCCCCAAAGGATTGAAAACTTTTCCGGAAAAAGATACAAAATACCCTCAGGATCAGCTTTAATGCGCTGCAATGCAACATCAATGCCGGCTTTGTGAGCTTCCTGCGAAGAATCTGTCAATGCAAATTTGTTTGTGAAAAAATCTGCATCCTGCTGATTCCAGGTGCCTTTTGCTTCCGTATTCATGCCAACCATAAAATTATAGCCAAAGGATACACCACTGCCTGGCAATTTGTAACCGATTGCGTTTGAAATTGACGTGGAGAGCAGCTGATTGAAAATCAAGAAAACCAATGATATCACCAGAACGAGGAACCACCCCTGACAGGATGCCCGGGACACTTTTCCGTTCAGCATCTTTTCGTTTTTATTGAATCTTTTTGAAAAGGGTATCATACTCAAAACCACTGCAACCAGAAAGATAAGCGCCATTGGACGTACGGCGCCGGCCAACGCAATACAAAGCCCAAGAATAGAGCTTAGAAAAATTGCACCTTCTCTGTTGCCCAAGCTGACCGGATATCTGTACAAATAAATAAATAGCCATACTGATAGCAGCAACATACAGGTAAATACAGGGTCGGACGCCAGGAGCGTTCCATTAAGTATCTGAGAAGGCCAAAACGCTGCCGAAAGCAATGCAATCATTCCCCCCAGGCAACCCGACAGCGCTCGAGCAATTCGATATGTCAGATATACGGATATCAGGCTGGCTGCCATATTAAGGTAAAGCCCTGCCATAACAGACGGGCCTGTGATCCTGAACAATAGCGATAGGATAAACGAATACCCGATAACATGCGGGAATTGAGCAATGTATCCACTATAACCCGAACTGCTGAGAAGTCCTCTGGAAAGCAAGTCGGCAACCTGATAATACGTTTGATAATCGGATGATGGCGTGATGGGCATTTTTATGATGACCCATAACCGGATAATCGCACTGATCAATATCACCAGTGCAACAGCTATTCGCTGAATTTTCTTATGGTGCATCATATTTGACCATGTTGAAGCAATATTAAAACGTGCCGAAAACCAAGATAAAATATGAACAAAAGCCATTGCGAGTGCAAGAATACATATTGTTCCGACATAACATATTAATCGACAGGACTTTGAATCGGTCAAAGATATAATGGTGCTGATTACAGCATAAACAGCAAACAATTCAAATATGACAAGAGTCAATATATGGAACCAGTTTTTCTTTATCTGCATATCATCTACTCCATAAAACCCCTTTTAGACCCATTAAGGATAGAATGTCCGGAGCATGGGTATGTTTATTCAGCGCTAATACAGCCTGTTCCCATGTAATTCTCCCGGTTTCCAGGTATTCACTTACCATTTTATAGGCGGAGGACGCAATCTTGTTCCGATGATGAATCGCCGCCATAATGCTCGCTTTTGTTGTATAAACAAAGCTGCAATGCTCTGTCTGAAGGCCGGGCATTTCAGATATTTTCTCAATATGGGAAAATTCAGTCATTGCAAATACATAACCGGTTTTCGTTCTGAAGAGGGGATAAATTAATAGTCTTTCGAGGAAAGCCATATCAAAGTCAGTTGCAAGACTGCCGGAGAAAATGGATATATCCTTTACGAAAATTATATGTTGAACATTTGCGACCGCTTCCATCAGTTGCTCCTCAGAGACAAAGCCTTTGTGCAACAGAACCTCACCAATTCTCAAACCTTCTTTTTTGCAGTGCTCAAGCGCAATACTCAATGTACTCACATCGATATACTGTTTCTCAAGCAAAACGTCTCCAATATTTCGGTAGTAACGATATAGCACCTGTTTGTGCAAAAAAGTGTGGTCCGTTTTATTCCACACAACCTTTTTCTTTTTCTTCTTTGTTCCCGTTCCTTTGAAAAACAGCTTCCATGCTTTAATGGTTGCTGTCAAGTTAATGATATTGCCCCAGACTAACCGAATCGGCATAACAGGAGGTAGCAGACACGCCACGGCCATGCTCTTAAACCCATAGAAATTTGTAATCGCCACCGCCCGCATAATTTGACGGAAAATCATCATGAACGTCAAAAATACACAAAGCGCATAGGATAATGAATTGCGCGGATACATATAAGGTATTTCCGTAAAAAGTGACAAAAGAAAGTAGACGAAAACCAAATATCCGGGCAGGATGATCATATTACTTAATTTAGCTTTAAAATCCTTATAGAGTGAATATCTCCCGATAAACCCCAGCTTGCTGGTTTTAAACATCTCGGATAATCTGGCAGATTGCATTGTGATACCATAAATCCAGCGTGTTTTTTGCCTGACAGCAGTTGTAAACGTATCGGGGAAAAAGCTTCTTGTCGCCACAAAATCCCATCGTACGGTATGATCATCTGTCAGCCGAGGAACTTTCTCCAGTACAAAGTGTGTGTTGAAGCCTTTTTGGGCTAATATTAGCGACAGCTTATAGTCCTCTGTTAAGCTATCCTCAGGGAAAATTGGTTCATTCCCATAGACATCAAGGATCTGATGAGAGATAACAAAGCCTGTTCCAGCGGAAGGTACAACCGCCGACAGAGCTTCTCGCGTGCTCATCGTTCTGTAATGATTTTCTGCAAACTCATCCGCATATGTTCCAATTGTCATGCTGCTAAAAATGTTCTTCAAAGCAGGCATCTTTTGTAACGGTATTACAGGAAACTGCAATACATTATAGGTGTCAATCAAGTAGTTTGTCAGCTTAAGCTCATAAGGATGAACAACATCCTCAGCATCATGGATGGTAACCGAACTGAATCGCCATTGATGCTTGCACTCAAATTCTTTTATGTGCCGAATGATATTATTGACATTGTCTGCTTTACAGGTAGGGCCGGGATGCGCATTGATAACCATATGCACATTTTCATGTTTTTGAGCCAGCTTTCCAACCACTTCAATGGTAGGTGCATCATTTGGATATACGCCAATAAAAACATGATACATCGACCGCGGATACTGAATGGAAGAAATCATGTTTTCGATGACCGCGTCAATTACATTCTCTTCATGCCAGGCAGCAATCATTACCGCCAGAAGCTTTGGAGGTACAGCATCCAGTTGCTCAAACGGCAATCGAACGAGCTCTCCGCTTCTAATGTTTCGGATCATGCTTGCTATATCCCAAATTAAATCATCAATACCAAAAATAATAAAACATAATGCAACGACTAACCCTGTAATCTGAATAATCTGTTCGATCATTTATCTCCCCTAAAAGCTGTAATATTGTGCCAATTACAGTACAAAGTAAATTACGATATAAATTAAGTAGAGCGTATCTCTCAAAGGCTTTTGCCAAAAAGCACAAAGCTTCCAGTCGTATAACTTTATAAAGCAATACACGGTGTAATGGTCTAATGATGATAAGTAAGCTTGTGCAGATACATATTATAACATATATCGACAAATATCGCCACAAATAGTTGTTGCAAATCTGTTAAACGTAAAGTGAAAAGTTAAAGTCTATCTTTAATAGTGCCTCACCCGACATTAGTCTGACACTTAATTGCCAAAGTAATGTCTGTACCATTATTAGCGATTTTGCTTATGTAAAGTCTATGGTACGATAGACATGT
>JAAYKJ010000199.1 GCA_012522505.1 Clostridiaceae bacterium | reverse complement strand
TTGTGTTATGGCAAAAAAGCAGAATTATGAAAAGAAAGATGCAAAAATAAGACAAGCATTTGAAGAACTAAAGGCAAAACATCCTGAAAGGTTCAAAAAAAGGCTTAACCTTTCTTGGAGCAACTGGGGTTTTGGCATGGAGAAGTTGGAGGAGTCTGTTTCACGGCTGCACAAAGCCGGAATAGAATATATTGAGCTTCATGGTAACCACTATGGCGATGATCTTGGATACAAGGTAAATGAAACAAAAAAAATACTGGAATCATATAATATTAAGGTAAGCGGAACATGCGGAATGTTTTCAAATAGTAATGATTTATCCAGTGCTAATGGTATCCAACAACAAGCCGCAATCGATTATATCCGACGAGAGATCGAGTTTACATCAAGTCTGGGGGGAAGCTATCTGCTCATTGTCCCCGCCTCTTGTGGAAGGCCCGAACCATATGATGATACAGAATTTGAAAGAAGTGCTAACGCTTTACGATTGGTAGCCGATTTGTTTCTAGAGCACAATGTAAAAGCTGCAATTGAACCGTTTAGGTCAGCGGAGACGAGTATTGTTCATACAATCAATGATGCCAAAAGATATATAGATGAAGTAAACCATCCTGGTGTGAAACACATAAATGGTGATCTATACCATATGCAAACAGAAGAGAGTCATATTGGTGAAGCAATAATTGATGCAGGAGATATGTTAGTTAATCTACACATGGCTGACAGTAACAGACGTGCACTTGGGCATGGTTCACTTAATCTGGATATTGTTATTATGGCATTGTATATCATAGGATATAACAGCGAAGGAAGGTTTGTTACACCGGAGCCTCTCGGACCTGGAGGAGCACCCTACCCTGCTATGCATGCTAAACCTGATAAAGCAATGCTTGATGAACTTGTAATGCAGACAACTAAATATTTTAGGGAAAGGGAAGAAGTGCTATTGGCGTAATTAATATACAAAGGAAGCTACAATCCAATTTTCGATCGAAAGGCAAAAGAACTACATAATCAATTATGATTATGTAGTTCTTTTGCCTTTGCTTATCTCAGAAATACTTTTATTTCCATAATTCTCAAACCATATAAAAATATAAAAGGTGTGAGAATTATATATTGTTGCCTATGTCGGAATAGTTTAATTTTTAACAAACTTGTGCCCAATTTTTACTTTTCTATTCACGTATCAACAAAAAATGTGGTATAATAACCTCACCCGTTACCGAAATCAGAGATTTCGAACGGGTACCCGAGAACATTGTATCATGAATCCTGCAGGCGATATCCGTCTGCCTCGGTTACACCGAGAGAAAATGCAGATCATTTTCATGGATTCACGAAATAATAGCTTTGCTTTGAAATCATAATTGTGTATAATAATAATTGTTGTGTATACAAAGTACAGAGTAGATGAACTAAAATCCTTGGTATCACAATAATACAGTGATATGAGTTGAATGAATTTTTGCTTTGCCCGGCATGATTGTTCACAGCGTAGGATACCACAACAAACGGGCACAGCGGATAGTCAACATATCAAAAAAGCAAACAAAATAATGCAAATACCATATCGCAATTTTCATGGAAAAGCAAAATCATGATCCATAGGAGGGAGAATTAATGTCCAAGAAAAAAATGAAAACCATGGACGGAAACCAGGCAGCAGCATATGTATCCTATGCGTTTACCGACGTGGCAGCGATTTACCCTATCACCCCATCTTCTACAATGGCGGAGCATGTTGATGAATGGTCTGCCCATGGCATGAAGAATATTTTCGGTCAGACGGTTAAAGTTACCGAAATGCAATCCGAAGCAGGTGCAGCTGGCGCAGTACACGGTTCGCTGCAGGCAGGTGCCCTAACAACAACTTATACTGCATCCCAGGGGTTATTACTGATGATCCCCAACATGTACAAAATTGCCGGCGAACTTCTCCCAGGGGTTTTCCACGTAAGTGCACGTGCCCTGGCTTCACACGCCCTGTCTATTTTTGGCGACCATACTGATGTTATGGCCACTCGTCAGACAGGTTTTGCATTGCTGGCTTCCGGAAGCGTTCAGGAAGTATTGGATTTGGGTGGCATTGCTCATTTAAGTGCCATTAAATCAAGAGTACCGTTCGTACATTTCTTTGATGGTTTCAGAACATCTCATGAGGTTCAAAAGGTTGAAGCCATGGATTATTCAGAATTTGCCAATCTGGTTGACTGGGAGGCCATTAAGGAATTCAGAGGAAGGTCCTTGAACCCGGAGCGTCCGGTAACCCGTGGTACCGCTCAGAATCCGGATATTTTCTTCCAGGCAAGAGAAGCATCCAATAAGTTCTATGATGCTGTCCCCGATATCGTGGCTACATATATGGACGAAATATCAAAGATTACCGGTAGAGATTACAAACCTTTCAACTACTACGGTTCACCAGAAGCCGAACACATTATTATCGCGATGGGTTCGGTTACCGAAACCATTGAGGAAACGATTGACTATCTGATGGAAAAGGGCGAAAAGGTTGGTGTGATTAAGGTTCGTCTGTATCGTCCGTTCTCAGCGAAATATTTCTTCGATGTGCTTCCAGCCAGTGTAAAGCGCATTACCGTTCTGGACAGAACCAAGGAACCGGGTGCACCAGGAGAACCTTTATATCTTGATATTAAGAACCTGTTCTATAACAAGGAAAACAGGCCTTTGGTTGTTGGCGGTCGCTACGGTTTGGGTTCAAAGGATACCACACCGTCACAGATTAAAGCCGTATTCGACAATATGAAGGAAGACAGCCCCAAGGATCAGTTCACCATTGGTATAGTTGATGATGTAACAAATCTGTCTTTGGAAATCAAGGAAAAAATCGTTACCGAAAGCAAAGGCACCGTACGCTGTAAGTTCTGGGGTCTCGGCTCTGACGGGACGGTGGGGGCCAATAAGAGTGCCATCAAGATCATCGGTGATAAGACCGATCTGTATGCACAAGGCTATTTCTCCTATGATTCTAAGAAGTCCGGCGGTGTTACCATTTCTCACCTGAGGTTTGGTAAAAATAAGATCCGTTCCACATACCTCATCGATGAAGCAGACTATATTGCCTGCCATAACCAAGCCTATGTTGACAATTATGACCTGATTGCAGGGCTAAAAAATGGCGGAACCTTCGTACTGAACTCTCATTGGAATGAAGAAGAGTTGGATCAGAAGCTTCCAGGAGCTTTGAAACGCCAAATCGCGAATGGAAACGTCAATTTCTATACCATTGACGCAACTGGGATCGCTGAAGAAATTGGTCTTGGTAACCGTATTAACATGATCATGCAGGCTGCATTCTTTAAGCTTGCCGATGTAATTCCGGTTGAAGAAGCGGTACAGTACCTGAAGGAATCCATTGTTCAGTCCTATGGCAGAAAAGGTGAAAAAGTTGTTCAGATGAACTACAAGGCTGTGGATAAAGGTATTGATGCGCTTAAGAAGGTCAATGTACCCGAAAGCTGGAAGAATGCAGATAATGCAACAGAAGAAGAAAACAAAGATTTACCGGATTTTATTAAGAACGTCATGATTCCGATGAATTCCATGAAGGGTGATGAGCTGCCTGTCAGTGCATTCGTCGGCAGAGAAGACGGCACCTTCCCATCCGGAACCTCCGCCTATGAAAAACGTGGTATTGCGGTTAATGTACCGGAGTGGCAGGTAGACAAATGTATTCAATGTAATCAGTGCTCCTTTGTTTGTCCACATTCTGCTATCCGCCCGTTCCTGTTGAACGATGCCGAAAAAGCTGATGCACCTGAAGGTTTTGTATCAAAGCCTGCCATTGGTGGCCAATTGAAAGGATTACAGTATAAGATTCAGGTCAGTGTTCTAGATTGTACCGGTTGCGGTAACTGTGCTGATATATGTCCGTCCAAGGAAAAGGCGCTTGTCATGAAACCTCTTGAAACGCAGCTGCATGAAGTTGAAAACTGGGATTATGCAGTATCGAAGGTTTCAATAAAAGATGATCTGATGCCGCCGACAACCCTTAAGGGAAGTCAGTTCTCACAGCCGCTGATCGAGTTCTCTGGTGCCTGTGCAGGCTGCGGCGAAACACCGTATATCAAGGTAGTCACCCAGTTGTTTGGTGACAGAATGATTATCGCAAATGCAACAGGTTGTTCCTCAATCTGGGGCGGATCTGCACCTTCAACGGTATACACCACGAACAAGGATGGCAAAGGTCCGGCTTGGGCAAACTCCCTGTTTGAAGACAATGCCGAATATGGCTATGGTATGGCGATAGCGATTCGTCAAAACCGTGATTCCATTGAAGACAATATGAAAGCTCTGCTGGATATGGAGATTACTGCAGCATTGAAGGATGCTTTCAACAACTGGATCGCCGGCAGGGAAGATGCCGAGGCTTCAAAGAAAGCATCTGCAGAGGTTCTTGCAGCAATTG
>JAAYKJ010000198.1 GCA_012522505.1 Clostridiaceae bacterium | reverse complement strand
TGACCCCGTTGGAGTATCGGAAGGTGACAACTGGAAGTTAATGGTTCTGGGGTGGAAGTTACTTTTTCTATTAATATGCTCCCTAAAAATCTGTCAAACTCCCGAAAAATCCTTGACAAACTAAAGGTATGGGTATACAATATTTCAGTGTCTTATTTCAGCATGGCGTTTTCATGCTGTTTTTGCTTGCGTAGCTTCCGCACTAAAAACATATTCCTGTTTCCTATGCAGAAGCAGAAAAATGCATATGTTTCACGGAGGATAATCCGGGAAATAGCAGTAAAAAGTTTGAATAAGGCAAAACTGGAGGGGCAATAATCATGCTGGAGGGCTTAAGGCAGCGCAGGAAAACTGTGGGGTTGAAGCAAACCATGAAGGCTGTTGAAGCAGACCGGGTACAGGTTATTTATGTCGCAAAGGATGCAGAAGAACGGCTAGTTTCACAAATAATGGATGCGTGTACGGAAAAAGGCATCAAGGTTTATGAGGCTGATAGTATGAAGCAGTTGGGTAAAGCCTGCGGAATTGATGTAGGAACTGCTGTTGCTGCTATTATCAAAGATGATTAGGGTTTGGTTTCCTTTGACACGAAAAGGGAAAACTACCACCATGCTATTTTATCCCACCCCTCAACAGAGGTGGAATAACATAGAAATTAAATGCAGGGAGGTGAAGGAATGCCAACATTTAACCAGCTAGTTAGGAAGGGAAGAAAAAAGATAACAAGAAAATCTGATTCTCCTGCACTTCAGTACGGGGTGAATTCCTTGAAAAAGGAAATGACCGATGTCTCAAGCCCGCAAAAGCGCGGTGTTTGCACGGTTGTTAGGACAATTACTCCGAAGAAGCCTAATTCAGCGCTTCGTAAGGTCGCCAGGGTGCGCTTGTCAAACCAGAGTGAAGTGACAGCGTATATCCCAGGAATCGGACACAACCTTCAGGAACACAGCGTAGTTTTAATCCGTGGAGGTCGTGTAAAGGATCTGCCAGGTGTGCGTTACCATATCGTACGCGGCACGCTTGATACGGCCGGTGTGTCAGGCAGAATGCAAAGCCGTTCCAAGTACGGCGCCAAAAGGCCAAAACAGTAAGGTATAAACTCAAAAACTTGAATAACAGGAAGCTGCAGCGTGGTCATGCACGTTGTTTGATATAGATTTGAGCAACTGCTGAGCGCTGACGCCCCGATAATGGGGTGAGTACCTGTGATACACAGGCAAGGCCTGTAGTTATCATGCAAAGGAGGGAAGAAAAGTGCCAAGAAGAGGACATGTGCCAAAACGGGACATTTTACCAGATCCGATCTATAATGACAAGATTGTAACAAAGCTAATCAACAATATTATGCTTGACGGTAAAAAAGGAGTTGCTCAGAAGATAACTTATGAAGCTTTTGACATCATCCGTGAAAAAACTGGAAAGGACCCCCTGGAAGTATTTGAACAAGCACTCAACAACATCATGCCGGTACTTGAGGTAAAGGCAAGAAGAGTTGGTGGTGCAACCTATCAGGTACCCATCGAGGTTCGTGCAGAAAGAAGGCAAGCACTCGGTTTGCGCTGGCTTACAAACTATTCACGTGCCAGAAGCGAACGCACGATGAGTGCAAGGCTTGCCGGAGAAATCATGGATGCGGTGAATAATACCGGCAACGCAGTGAAAAAGAAAGACGATACACACAAGATGGCGGAAGCCAATAAAGCATTTGCACATTACAGGTGGTAAGTCTTAAGTCTTAAATTAGAACTTATGGAAGGAGGACATAGATGCCTCGAGAATTTAGTCTGGCAAATACAAGAAATATCGGTATTATGGCGCATATCGATGCAGGGAAGACAACCACCACCGAACGGATCCTGTTCTATACAGGGCGGCTTCACAAGCTTGGGGAGACTCATGAAGGTGCTGCCGCGATGGACTGGATGGAGCAGGAGCAGGAAAGAGGTATTACAATTACATCAGCTGCAACGACTGCTCAGTGGAAAGGGAATAGAGTAAACATTATCGATACACCCGGGCACGTTGACTTCACAGTAGAAGTAGAACGTTCCTTACGTGTATTGGATGGTTCGATAACGGTCTTTTGTGCAAAGGGCGGAGTCGAGCCCCAATCTGAGACGGTCTGGCGGCAGGCTGATAAATATAGAGTACCGAGACTAGCATATGTCAACAAAATGGATATTATGGGAGCGGATTTTTTCAATTGTGTCCAGATGATGAAGGACCGGTTGAAAGCCAATGCTGTTCCAATTCAGTTACCTATAGGAAAGGAAGATCATTTTCTGGGGATCATCGATCTGGTGGAAATGAAAGCCTATTTCTTTAAGGATGAGTTGGGTAGACAGGTTGATGAGTCCGACATCCCTGATGACATGAAGGATTTGGCAGAAGAATATCGCGCAAAATTGATCGAAGCAATTTCCGAGCAGGATGAAGAGTTGATGATGAAGTATCTTGAAGGCGAAGAACTGACCATAGAGGAAATTAAGAAAGGGATTCGTCTTGCTACAGTTAGCGTAGCCATGATACCTGTCACTTGCGGCTCTTCTTATAAGAACAAGGGGATTCAAAAGCTTCTGGACTGTGTCATAGAGTATATGCCGTCCCCATTGGATGTTCCACCTGTTAGGGGCATGCTCCCCGAAATGGGTGAAGATCTGGTGGAAGAAGAACGGCACTCAGACGACAATGAACCGCTTGCTGCACTGGCGTTCAAGATCATGGTGGACCCCTATGTGGGAAAGCTGGCATTTTTCAGGGTTTACTCCGGAACAATGCAGGCAGGTTCTTACGTATTAAATTCAACAAAGGGTAAGCGCGAACGCATAGGCAGAATTCTGCAGATGCATGCAAACCACCGTGAAGAAGTGCCCGTTGCATACGCAGGGGACATTGCCGCAGCAGTTGGTCTGAAGTTTACAACCACAGGAGATACTCTTTGTGATGAACACCACCCCATCATCCTGGAATCAATGGAGTTTCCTGAGCCTGTCATTAAAGTAGCGATAGAACCCAAGACAAAAATAGGTCAGGAAAAGATGTCAATAGCACTTCAGAAGCTGGCGGAAGAAGACCCCACTTTTCGAGTGTCTACAAATCAGGAAACTGGACAGACCATTATCGAAGGAATGGGAGAGCTGCATCTGGAGATTATTGTGGATCGTATGTTGCGTGAGTTCAAGGTTGAAGCCAATGTTGGCAAACCACAGGTATCCTATAAGGAGACCATCCGTAAAGCAGTAGAGGCGGAAGGGAAATTTGTCCGCCAATCTGGTGGACGTGGGCAGTACGGTCACTGTAAAATCAGGATGGAGCCCCTTGAAACGGGTGGTTATGAATTTGTCAACGCAATTATTGGTGGTGTTATTCCAAAGGAATACATTCCCGCCATTGACGCTGGCATCAGAGATGCCATGAATACAGGTGTTATTGCCGGATATCAGGTTCTTGACATCAAGGTGACCCTTTTTGACGGTTCCTACCATGAAGTAGATTCATCAGAAATGGCGTTTAAAATCGCTGGTTCAATGGCCTTCAAGGAAGCGATGAAAAAGGCATCTCCGGTCCTTCTCGAACCGATCATGAAGGTGGAAGTGACAACACCAGAAGAATACATGGGGGACATTATCGGTGATATTAATTCACGCAGGGGACGGATAGAGGGTATGGAAGCCCGTACCGGCGCGCAGGTTATTTCTGCATTGGTGCCCCTTAGTGAGATGTTTGGCTATGCTACGGACCTTCGTTCAAAATCACAGGGACGTGCGGTTTATTCCATGCATTTCGGCCACTATTCCGAGGTTCCCAGAAGTATTCAGGAAAAGGTTGTTGACGGCAAAAGGTTTGAATTGTAAAAGGGATAGCAAAGGTTGACAGATAAAACCATCATGGTATAGTATATTTTTATGCAGATTTAAAACACAGTTGAATTTTTTTAAAACAAATTATATAATTATCAACAGTTATCGAACTGTATAAGGAGGAGAATTTCGATGGCAAAAGCTAAATTCGAAAGAACCAAACCCCATGTTAACATTGGAACAATAGGCCACGTTGACCACGGTAAGACCACTTTAACAGCAGCGATTACAAAGGTATTGTCCTTATCGGATCAAGGCGTAGTAGTTAAGTCATATGAACAAATTGACTCTGCTCCAGAAGAAAAGGAAAGAGGAATTACCATCAATACCTCTCACGTTGAGTATGAAACCAAGAATCGCCACTATGCTCACGTTGACTGCCCCGGCCACGCCGACTATGTTAAGAATATGATCACTGGTGCCGCTCAGATGGACGGTGCTATTCTGGTTGTGTCCGCAGCAGACGGTCCGATGCCGCAGACCCGTGAACACATCCTCCTGTCTCATCAGGTTGGTGTTAATCATATCGTTGTTTTCCTGAACAAATGCGATCAGGTTGACGACGAAGAATTGATTGAACTGGTTGAAATGGAATTAAGAGAACTGTTAAGCGAATATAATTTCCCTGGCGACGATATTCCGATTATCCGTGGCTCTGCCCTGGAAGCTCTCGAGTGTGAATCCACTGACCAGGATGCGCCGGAATATAAACCGATCTTCGATTTGATGGAAAAAGTAGACGAATTTATTCCGACCCCTGAACGTGCCACCGATCTGCCGTTCCTGATGTCCATAGAAGATGTCTTCACCATCACAGGGCGCGGAACTGTTGCTACCGGCAGGGTTGAAAGAGGTACACTGAAGGTTGGCGAAGAAGTGGAAATTGTAGGGCTTACCGATGCTCCGAGAAAGACCGTTGTTACCGGCGTTGAAATGTTCAGAAAGCTGCTTGATCAGGCTTTCGCAGGCGATAATATCGGTGCTTTGTTAAGAGGTATACAGAGAACGGATATCGAAAGAGGTCAGGTTCTGGCTAAACCCGGTTCCATTACGCCACATACTGAATTCACCGCTGAAGTATACGTTCTAACCAAGGAAGAAGGCGGAAGACATACTCCTTTCTTTAATGGGTACAGGCCGCAATTCTTCTTCAGAACCACTGATGTTACCGGAAATATCAAGCTTCCTGAAGGCGTTGAAATGGTTATGCCTGGGGATAACGTCACCATGAGCATCAGTCTGATCACTCCTATCGCTTTGGAGAAAGGTCAAACCTTCTCTATTCGTGAAGGCGGAAGAACCGTTGCTTCGGGTCGTGTAGCTGACGTTAAGAAGTAAATCGTCTGATTTGATACCTGGGTCACCGTTATTTGCACCGCAAAGGCTTTGTAAAAATTGGTAACTCATAGCGAAGGTTGAATATGACGTAATTAAAGCCGGATGGTGTCCATCCGGCTTTTGTGTTCGAATTGTTTTTCTTCAGTGAACACATATTGTAGTCCCATTCCATATTCTCAAGGGGACAAACCTTCTGTCAAAATGACCTGCCATTATAAAACATTGAAACCCTAGGGGTAAGAGGTTATAATACAATGGTGTGGTACCGTCAAGCGCTCATATTTTGTGAGCTCAATCACGGATTGTAAGAGATTATAAATGAGCGCTTGTGCGAATTGTGCGCCAAAACGCTGGCGCTGAAAGCGCCTTGTTTTGCGGGTCGAGCTGTGTCGTGCATTCCAGTGTTTAGGCCCGGGGTCTTGGGAGCATATGATAAAACAATGGCGTTGTACCCTGTTGCAACAAGCCAAATCAGCGTAACATATCGGTAGCCGTCAGTACATAATAACTATGCTTTTCTCTTCCTATTAACCGATAGAAACAGGGTATGGTTATTATTAGTCTCATGCTATAATGGTTAGTGAATTCGAATGAAGAAACTGACAGGGTCAGATCATCTATCGTCACAGATAAAAGTGGGGATGTTCAGAATTCTGCTGAAACCATTTTCAATGTTCTAAAAATGAAACCGCATAATGTGACGCAACTTGAAAGGATTTGATTGAATGACACAGAAAAAAAACGGGCAAAAGACACGGTTAATCCCGCTTTTGCCGCTTAGGGGGCTTGTTGTATTTCCATATATGATTCTTCACTTTGATGTTGGGCGTCCAAAATCCATTAAGGCACTGGAAGAAGCCATGATGAAGGATCAAATGATATTTCTGGCCGCACAGAAGGATCCTGGCCGGGAGGAGCCAGTTGAAGATGAGGTATATTCTGTAGGCACCATTGCCAAAATAAAGCAACTTCTCAGGCTTCCCGGAGATACAATCCGTGTTCTTGTAGAAGGCATTGAACGTGCGAAGACACTTGAATATGAAGCCGTTGAGCCTTATTATCAGGTGACTGTAAAAGAATGCCCCTCACCAAAACGATTATCGAAAAAACCCGAAATGGAAGCGTTGGTAAGGCAGGTTGTCAGCTATTTTGAAAAATATGCAAAGCTTACAAACCGTATTCCGTCGGACACGACCTTCACGGTCTCCACTATGGATGATTATGCAAGGCTTTCAGACGTTATTGCTGCGAATATGATGCTAAAGCTTGAGCAAAAGCAGAGTATTCTTAACGAAATTTCACCGAAAAGGCGGCTGGAAAAGCTACTTGAGACATTGGTCAAGGAGATTGAGATCCTTGAGGTGGAACAAAATATTCATCATAAAGTACGTCAGCAGATCGACAAAAGCCAAAAGGAGTACTATCTGCGTGAGCAACTGAAAGCAATTCAGAATGAATTGGGTGAAGGCCAGCAGCAAAGTGATGAAATTGATGAATACCGAGAGAAGATCAAAGAGGCAAATCTACCGGAGGATACCGAAGCGAAAGCTCTAAAGGAATTGGACAGGCTTTCAAAGATGTACTCAACTTCTGCAGAAAGTGGCGTTATTCGCACTTATCTGGACTGGTTGATAGAGCTGCCATGGAATATCAAAACAGAAGAAAACCTTGATCTGAAAAATGCAGAGACCGTCTTGGATGAGGATCATTATGGGTTGGATAAAGTGAAGGAACGCATGGTTGAGTATCTTGCTATCCGAAAGCTGAGAAATGGTCTTCATGGACCGATCATCTGCTTGACCGGGCCTCCCGGTGTAGGTAAAACCTCCATTGCCAGATCCATCGCAAAGGCATTGAACCGGAACTATGTCCGGATGTCTTTGGGCGGGGTCAGGGATGAAGCAGAGATTCGCGGGCACAGGCGCACCTATGTGGGAGCAATGCCTGGTAGGATCATCAGTGCCATCCGTCAGGCCGGATCAAAAAATCCGTTGATTCTTTTGGATGAGATTGATAAAATGTCCAGCGATTTCAGGGGAGATCCTGCGTCAGCGATGCTAGAGGTGCTGGACGGAGAGCAGAATAAGGAATTCCGTGATCACTATCTGGAAGTGCCTTTCGATCTTTCCGATGTTATGTTTCTGACTACAGCAAACTATAAAGGCAACATTCCCCGCCCGCTGCTGGATAGGATGGAAATCATAGACATATCCGGGTATATTGAAGAGGAAAAGCTTCAAATTGCCACGCGGCATTTGATTCCGAAACAAATTAAGAACCATGGGCTGAAACCGGCACAGATCCGCTTTGACACAGGAGCGGTAAGGGACATAATCAATCATTACACCCGTGAAGCCGGAGTTAGAAACCTTGAAAGGCAAATCTCCACTGTCTGTCGCAAGGTGGCCAGAATCTTGGTATCCGGAGAGAAGAAAGCGGTTCGGGTTACCCGAAAAAGCCTGAAACAGTATTTGGGGAGTCAAAAATACCTATACGATATGGCGAATGAGCACGATGAGGTAGGTATAGCACGGGGGCTTGCCTGGACACCAGTTGGTGGTGACACTCTGTCTATAGAAGTCAATCTGATGCCTGGGGATGGTGCGGTTGAACTTACGGGACAGTTGGGAGATGTGATGAAGGAATCCGCCCGAATTGCCAGAAGCTATGTTCGGTCCATCGCTGATATGATTGGCATAGAGACGGATTTTCACAAAAAATATGATATGCACATCCATGTTCCAGAGGGGGCAATTCCAAAGGACGGCCCTTCTGCTGGTATTACATTGGCAACAGCAATGATTTCAGCATTAACCCGGATCCCGGTGAAGAGGAATGTTGCGATGACCGGTGAAATAACACTGCGTGGCAGGGTTCTTATCATCGGAGGTCTTAAGGAGAAAGTCCTTGCTGCCCATAGGGCGGGGATCGATACAATCCTTTTGCCGATGGAAAATAAAAAAGACATTGAAGAGATTCCGGTAAAAATACGCGATGAAATAAAGCTATTGGCTGTAGAGTCTATGGATCAGGTACTACGTGAAGCCCTGACCAGGTTTCCGTCTTCTGACGGAAATCATGGCGAAGATGACGGAAAGGCAGACTCTTTACTGAAGGCACAGGAAACGGAGAGGGAAGCGGCGGTAACGGTGGAGCATTAAGCGAAACGAGGGGTGATTCATTTAAAATGAATCACCCGTTTTTCGTGTTGTTCCGGGATCAGGGCTGTGCTATAATTAAGATCAATTTTCACAAGTGAATGGGAAGATAACCCATCGGAGGAGCGTATGCTGATTATCAATGCAAATATTTTGACCATGGCGGGTGACACAAAGCATTGTGATAGGGATATTGCAGAGCTTACACAACCAAACAGTTATATTCTTGTAACCCAGGGCAAGATCAAAGAGATCGGTCTCATGCAAGATTGCCCGACAGACAATGAGGTGATAGATGCAAAGGGAAGGCTTACCATGCCCGGGCTTGTTGATTGCCATACTCATATTGGTATCACGGAGGATTCTCTAGGGTTTGAAGGCGATGATGCCAACGAATTAACAGATCCGGTTACACCGCATCTCCGTGGCATTGATGGCATTAACCATGCAGATCGATCCTTTGAGGAAGCAAGACAATGGGGTGTAACAACAGCTGTGAGTGGTCCAGGCAGCGGGAATGTAATCTGCGGTCAGTTTGCTGCTTTGAAAACCTATGGCCGTTCTGTTGATGAGATGATCCTGAAGGAACCATGCGCATTAAAGATAGCATTTGGGGAAAACCCCAAAACTATTTACCATGAGAAAAATCATACGCCCAGCACAAGAATGGCTACAGCGGCCATTTTACGGGAACAGTTATATAAGGCAAAAGAATATATGGAGGCTTGGCAAGATTACGAGCAGGACAATGAAGAAACAGACAGGCCAGAGTATGATATTCGCCTGGAAGCCTTGATCCCTGTTCTGAAGCGTGAGCTTATCGTAAAAATGCATGCACACAGGGCAGATGATATTCTTACAGCCATCCGTTTGGCGAGAGAATTTAACCTGAGATATACCATTGATCACTGTACAGAGGGGCATCTGATTGCAGAACTGCTGAAGGAGCAAAGTGTAAGTGTAATTCTTGGCCCGCTATTGACAGACCGCTCCAAAACCGAGTTGCGAAACCAGAACATTGAAGCTCCGGGCATTATGACAAAACAGGAGATACCGGTTGCGATAATGACGGATCATCCCTGTGTTCCACAGCAGTATCTCCTCCTTTGCGCCGCAGTGGCCGCCAGGGAAGGGATGCCAGTGGAGGATGCCTTGCGGGCGATAACCATCAATGCAGCCAAGGCTGCTGGCATAGAAGAGCGTGTGGGCAGCCTGGAAGCTGGAAAGGATGCTGACATCATCGTGTTCAGCGGACACCCCTTTGATTACAGGACTAAAGTAGATATTACGATAATCAATGGAAAGGTTGTCTATAGCAGGGGAGCGCTCTAAGGAAGGAGATACCTCATGAGGTTCATGAACTCCATTGTTAAGCTTTATCAGAATACCATTCATAAGGTCTTTTTTGAGTTGAACCAATGCGCCAAACCCGGAGGAATTGTGTTTCTTGGTGATTCGATCACAGACTTTTTTCGCTTGAATGAATTTTTTCACGGTGCTTACGTTATAAACCGCGGTATTGGAGGGGATACGACAGATGGTGTCTTGAAGCGTTTACCCGAAAGTGTCTATGATTTGTCCCCCTCAAAGGTTTTTCTTATGATCGGTACCAATGATCTGGCCGATCGAAAATCAGAACAGGAAATTGTAAATAATATTGATCGAATCGTTACTGCCATTTTGGAAAATTGTCCGGAAACAAAGCTTTATCTGGAGTCTGTTTATCCGGTTTCGGCTGCCAGGCACAAAAAGATAAAAAGATTTCTGGTTGGAAAACGGAGCAATAAAAAGATATGCCGTATCAATGAAGGCCTTGAAATCCTGGCAGCGAATAAAAATATTCCCTATATCGATGTATATAGCCATCTTGTGGATGAATCGGGTAATATCCGCCTGGAATACACGATTGAGGGGCTGCATCTGACGGTCAGTGGATATCGCGCTGTGGCCGATGTGCTAAAGCCCTATGTTATGGAATAAGTATCAGAATCATTTGATTAAAAATATTAATATCGGTTAATTGCCCGATTTGTACTGCTTCACCTGTTAATATTCAGAGGTATCTGATGAGAGATAGGTGTGCAATAGTAGGAAACATTAGTGTAGTGCAGCTTAGAGATGTATCGGGCGAGGAAATGCAAGCCGTCTGTTTGAACAAAAATGCAACAAAGTAATATTTAAATAGCATTTTCTGAGTTTCGGCCTGATAGTGCTTAAAATGCACTACATTAATGTTGCGTCTTTTAACGCTTTGCATTAAAAACGCTTAAGCCGAACTATACAGCTCTTGCAAATGGAGCGTAGTTTCCGTTATGCACTATATCTCAAGTATATTGGGTGTGAACAGTAACCTTTACCTCTGGTTTAAAGTGAATTAAATT
>JAAYKJ010000023.1 GCA_012522505.1 Clostridiaceae bacterium | reverse complement strand
GGTGGTATATAGCACATAAACATTTGCCAGCTTTCAAGTGTTGTTTTTACAGTCGTTGTGACAATGACCTGGCTTTCAAGCAGCAGTTCCGTTACAAAAAAGACAACAAGAGGTATTGCGGATGCTGCTGTTGATGCAAGTTTTTTTGCATATTTTATTATAAGTGGCATAAGTAAAACCGAGATTATGATAGCTAAACTAATCGGTGTATATGGAATTATGTATTTTGGATAATCTGCTGCTAAAACCGTTCCACTCCGCACCATATCAGCAACAACCTTCACCCCCATATACAGAGGATAAAACGATGCAAAAAGCACGCAAATCACAGAAAATAGATAAAACTTCTTAAAACTACTCATTGTAACCCTTGTATGATATAGTAGACAACTAAATCATACATTCCTTTCAAATATTTACGCTCACTTCATGGTGTTTATCGAATTTATGAAAGCTGAAGGAGTGTAGCGACTGAAGCTTTCATAAATTCGACCGGTTTCTTTGCCGGTATTAACTATTACGATATAATGGATTTAGGCATTGGTGCTTTTTTACAACATGCAAACAAAAAAAGAACAAATAGCGTTGCCGCTAAGCCAAAACAGAGTGTTCTTTTCATAATCGTTCTCCTATTATAGTTAATATTTGAAAAATTTTTTCTTGGTTTTTAGTTAATAACTGGAATTATCATTTCATCATTATTGTCAGTTCTTGGTATTTTATATCCTTTAGTTCGCCCTAAAACTACGGACAGGTTTTTATGAAGCGTTTGTCAGAAGCACATACGCAATCGCAATAGCAAACACTGTAAGACTTATGATTGCGATGGCTGACAGCTTCTTATAGGACAGAATATTGTCAATACGTACACGTATTTTTGCTCCGCCAAATGCTGAGGCAAAAACATTTTTACTTTCAGCGCAACCAACAAGAGCTAATGCATAAGACTTTTTTTCATCTTTGTCACATTCAGCCAACACTCGCTCATCACACGCAAGTTCAGTTTCCTCTAAAAACTTTTTTAAGAATAGCCAGATAAATGGATTAAACCAGTGAACAGAGGCCGATATAACAGCAACGATTCGCCACAGGTTGTCCTTTCGGTGAATATGAACAGATTCATGTGCCAGAATGTAGTACAGGTCTTGTCGTTCATATCCCTTTGGAATAATGATCTTCTGACTAAAAATGCCGTATGTTGCAGGCGTGCTTATTCTGTCTGAAACATAAATATTATCCCTTAAATGGCTTGCATCCTGTAATTCAGTTTTTGTTATAAAATATAGCACTAATGTAGCAATAATAATTGCAGCAGCAACAATAATCCAGATGATAGAGGCAGTTCTGAACAGTTTATCAAGAATACTCACTTTATAGGTAATCGGAGAGTAATTGTTTGCAGCCATAACATGATTTGTCATGGCAAAATTTAAAACACCGTCATATACTACTACGGTTTTTGTAGTAAACCTCGAAATCAATTCCATCAGGCTATATTTGCTTGTTATCCCAATTGGAATCCACATTCTAAGAAAAGGAATCGCCCAAAACATATGAACCAGGCGACGTGGGAGCTTTTTTATTCTTCCGGTTATTAAAATGATGATTCCTGCAACAGATGCAGATATGCTCATATTGAAAAGCCAGTAGAATACTTCGGATAGCAATGCCGTCACCTCTTTTCAATCATCCTTCGCAATTCTTCCAAATCATCAGAAGATAATTTTTCATCCTCAAGTAAAGAAGAAAAAAGTGCTTTTTTTGAACCACCGAAGAGTTTATCGACAAGGCTTTGTGCTTCAGTCTTGCAGACATCATCACGGGAAACAAGTGATGAACACATGAACCCTGGATCCTCTCTTTTTATGTATCCCTTAATTTCAAGCTTTTTTATAACAGTGTATGTGGTGTTTTTGTTCCAGCCTATTTGTTCCGCAGCAATCAAGCTTACCTGTTTCGCACTTACCGGTTCATTTTCCCATATGATTTCCATAACTTTTATTTCACTGTCAAATAATTTTTGCATCCCATCCAACTCTCCAATCAGACTACTTCTATAGTCTATACTATCACGTTAGTCTAACGCTGTCAATAATTATTTTTATGGGATTATTACTCCTCTCATTAATCGAGAAAACGCTTGATCTTTTGTTCCATGTTTACCCCTATGTTCTTCTTCTTTTAAAATATCTTTGTTAGCTTTTAACACACAGAATATAAGAATTTACTGTGGAGAGTTAAGTAGCCCTGACCGATGAATCCCGATCAGGGCTGTTCGAATTACTGGTATATGTCTTACTCCCACTCGCTCCCTGAAACTATCAGTTAAACAATTTTGTATATGTGAATTAGCTTGTGGTATTCGTATTATCTGAATTACCCATATACTTTGGGCTATCTGATTTTTTGTTGCAATAGCGTTACCATTCTGGCAAGAGTGTTCTACTCGATTTCTCATCAAATTTCAAGTTTTCTGCATATTATTGTTTATCATTTGTATTGCAGGTTACTGTTCACAGGTAACTGCAGAGATATAAGGTGTGAACAGTAACTATTGCAGAACATATTAACTTTAATTAATAATCACAGCTTCACACCACATTTGCCGCAAAAACGTGCATTAGAAACGGTGGAAGCGCCGCATTTCGGGCAGAAATTTATTTGAGATTCTGCCCTGTATTCAGTGGGTAAATCTTCATTTGGTGCGGTGTCAGAAAGAAATAGCCAGTCTATATCCTCACCGTCATCGCATAATCCAATGGCTCCGGCGTTCTCAAATTCACCGCCTTGCCGCATCCGATACAAAATTCGGCTCCCTCCGGCAGTGTGAAAGGATTACCGATTGTCAGTCCAGCATACAGGGGGGATCCTTTGGAGATTCGACTGCAGAATCAGCAAAGGTAAACACTCCGAATAGTTTATCAAAAATATAGTCAAAGAATTCTTTACCTAAATCCAGTGGATTGACAGCAATCCGTACTGTCTTTTCAGGGTTTTCTGCGTTCTCAATAAGTGTAACTATTATATTACCTACAGTTTC
>JAAYKJ010000197.1 GCA_012522505.1 Clostridiaceae bacterium | reverse complement strand
TGTCCGTCCCAGTCCGAGGCGACAAGCCGGCTTGTTTCCATAGCCCTGCGTTCAGGCATGGATGCGGAATCTATTATCGAACAGCTGAAAGGGATCCGCTGTGCATCTACGATCCGGCAGAGAGGGATGAAGGTACTTTCCTGTCCTGATGCCATTGGCCGCTTGATCGAGAAAGTTATGAAACATCAGAACGGGAACGGGAATAAAAATGAAACCCTGCAATCCGATCCCGGTCCGGCTCACGGAGCAATCCAGCGTCCGACAGCGAGACACACCGATGTGGTAGAAAACCTGTCAGGTGGTGCGGAAAAAGGCAAGCGTAATTACCATGACGAAAGCAAATGCCCGGAATGCGGAGAACCCCTTGAGCACGAAGGAGGCTGCAAGATGTGCAGAAGCTGCGGATACTCTAAATGCGGGTGACTCCATAAGGAGTTGATTTGGCTGAAACGTTTGGGAATTGGGCATTCCAGCAATTTTCTACTAATAATTCAAGTTAAGTTTCTATTATTCAAATTTACTTTGAATCAATAGATACAGGGTGATAAATATCGGCATAGTTTGGTGTGTGTTACCGGCTATGCCGATTTTTCTTGCTTCTTTGCTTGCTATTCTTCTTCTGTCCAATCCCTGCTCATAGCAGCACTTCCTTCATTACATATATCGCTCCGAAAAAGGATAATAACAACAATCAAAATCCCTCAACTCTATCATCCATATATTGTTAAAATCACTTTTCGTGATATAATTCCTACGTTTGTTTACGATGGAGGTTAAGGCTGTTGAAGCATTGTATTCACATATTGATAGTTGGCAACTTGATAATATCAAAAAAAATATTAAACTTTGTCACATTTATGATAAAATGGGATATAAGAGAACTGGCAAAGAGGAAATCATTCAAGATAATATGACAATTTTCTACTATTCTAAATGATCATAATGGAGGTAGAAAACCAGTTTGTCTGCAAAGATAAGTTCGGCGTGACTTGGTGTTTATTTGTTTGAACGGAGTAAGTTTAAATGTGTAATCCTAAATCTTTATATAAAAACGGAGGTAATAAATTATGATTGAATCTCGTTGTGGATTGCTTTGCAGTGAATGTGATTTTAGAGAAAGCTGTAATTGTGGTGGGTGTATCGAAACAAACGGACACCCATTTCACGGTGAATGTCCCGTGGCGAAATGCTGTCAGGATAAAGGATATAATCATTGCGGCGAATGTCCTGATATTCCCGAACCTTGCGGTGTAAGTAATTGCATAAAGAAAGATGAGAAGGGCTTTACACTATGTGACACCTGCAATAAAACCACCTGTGGCAAGCTGCACGCATATTCCTACACCGACCCCAATCACGGCGACAACCCACCCGGCAAGAGAGTTGAGCAATGTAAAAAATGGATGCTTTCGTGCTGATTTTATCGACATAGAATTTAACCGTGAATAAAGAAAGACTGCACTAAAGGTTTTATCCTTCGGTGTAGTCTTTACTTTTGAGCCTCTATTGCACCAAACTTAAATCAAACCATTGATACACTACATTCATATCGGACTGTGTTTTCAAAATGTGACCTACGTCTCAAAACCCTTCTTCCTCCACAATTTGCTGCATCCGACACTGTTTGACTTTAGATTTCAATGGTATATAAATATTATGACTGAAACGTTATCTAAATAAGGACTATCCATTGGGGGACTTTAGTATCATGAAGCGCTTTTTCGAAAATAGCATCCAGAAAAGAAAAGCACGCAAGAGTACAAAGCAGGGGAAACTGAAATATGGGGTTCTGTCAAAAATATGGAATAGCATCAGAAACATTAAAATACAGACCAGGTTAATGGTATCTTTTATTATATTATCATCGTTTCCATTATTGATTACTGGTTATTTTGCATATGAAAAATCAAGCAGTGCAATCAAGTCAAAAATAAGCTCATATTCGCTGCAGTTAATCAATCAAGTGGGAAAAAACATTGATGATCAGTTGGCTCGCTTAGTTAATGACAGCATATCTATTGAATTTTCTGAGTTGGTTCAGTATGCGATGATAAATCATGAGAGTATGACCGAATGGGAAAAACTTCAACTGTACAATGAGATGTATGGTAATTTTACTAAAAACTTTTCATATCTCAACTTTGTTTCGGATGTCTTAATCATCAATAATAAACACTATGAAATTTTGGTATATGGTGATATGAACAATAAGCTAAAAATCAATAGGGAGTATATTGAATTTCTGTTTCAGAAAAGCATACCCTTTAAGGGTGTTCCTGTTTGGACGGCGGTAACAGAAGATGAAATCACAAGCATATCCATTTCAGGTACGAGAGAAAAGGAGGGCATATTCTTAAGCAGAGCCATCAGGGGCGTTCATGGAGACAGGGATTCATTGCTGTTAATCAACATCCGGGCAAAGCTGTTTGAAGATATATATAAACATATGGATATGGGAACCGGGGCAGATATATTTGTTGTTAATTCCGAGGGTGTTGTAATGTCAAGTATCAATCCGGACATAACATTTTCTGAACAGTACGAGGATAAAGAGCTGATACAGAGAGTAACACAAAGCAGAAATAAGGGCGGCGAAGTTTTTGACCTTGATCTTCACGGAGAGCAGTATATGGTTGCAATGTATCCCATTGACCATGCAGACTGGTATGTAGTAAGTACAATACCTTATTCATACCTCAATCATGAGCCGAATACTGTTGGTTGGTATATATTCCTTCTGGCAATAATATGCTTCTTTTTGGCGATGATATTAAGTTTGATCATATCAAAAACCATATCCGCCCCCTTATCAAAATTAATTATTTCAATGAACGATGTTCAGAAGGGAAAACTAGATGCAACCGTTACAGACGACAGTCATGATGAGGTGGCTGAGGTTACAAAGAATTATAATGCCATGCTTATTGAGCTTAAAAATCTGATAGAAGAAGTGAAAAACAAGGAAATACAAAAAAGAAAGGCAGAATTTAAGGCTCTCCAGGCACAGATAAACCCGCATTTCTTATCAAACACGCTCAACACCATAAGAAGCATGGCCATAAAACAAAAGGTCGACAATATTGCAGATATTATCACTTCTTTAATAAAACTTTTACGTGTGTGCATCATGAAAGGAGATGAATTAATTTTTATTCATGAAGAGATTGAATATATTAAGTCCTATCTAAAAATCCAAGAGTATAAATACTATAACAATGTTGATGTCCATTTCGACATTGATGAAGAGATCCTGCAGTACAAAATTCCTCGTTTCCTATGTCAACCCATTGTAGAAAACGCGATTATTCATGGTATCGGTTTGTCAAAAACTGGTAGAGTGATTGTCATAAAAGGTTATAGGGAAGAACACGATGTTAAAATATCTGTTTTGGATAATGGGGCTGGCATACCACCGGAAAAGATAAACATAATTTTAAACGATGACAGCAACAAATCCCGGCTTAGTGGCATTGGGATTAAGAATGTGGAGGAACGGATCAAGATGCTTTTTGGAGATAATTACGGCATCCATATAGAAAGTGAAATCGACCTTTTTACAAATGTAGAAATAACCATACCGATGATAAAGGATGAGGGCGAGGAATGCTAAAGGTTTTTATTGTTGATGATGATGCGTACGCCCGTAATGATCTTAAGAATATGATCAATTGGGAAGAAAGTGGTTTTAAGCTGCTGGGTACTGCCCCAGATGGACGTACGGCCATAGAGATGCTAAAGAAAGATACTCCTGATATTATTATCACAGATATCAACATGCCCATTATGAATGGTATCGCGTTAATTGAATATATAAGGAATATTTTTCCTCATGTGAAAATTATAGCCTTAAGCGGGTATGATGATTTTGATTTCGTCAGACAAAGCATGATAAAGGGTGCGAAGGATTACTTGTTAAAGCACAGGCTTAATGAGGCTGTTTTATTAAACACTTTAAGAACAGTAGCTGAAAATATTCGTGATTACAAGGTTACAGAGAGAGAGGAGCAACACATCCAGCATCAGTTGTTAACGGGAAGGCAGATACTAAAGCAGAATTTCGTGAAGAGATTAATTGCAAGAGGGTTTAATCATGTTGATGAAATTGCTTATGAGGCATCAAATCTTGAGCTTAATCTGGAGCTCAAGAGCAATATATTGATTATTATGGAGGTTGATGACTACTCATTTTTGGAGGAGACCTATTCATCCGAAGAGCTCGACAGTTTTATTAAGACCGTTCTTGATATCTCAAATGAGATCATCATGATGGAGTGGGGTAAGGCAGAAAGATTTTTTTTGGGCGATGGCAGGTTATTACTTGTTTTTTCTGCGGATACGATATCGAGCTATTATAGTGTCTATACACAACTGATTGAGATTATCAACAAAATAAGAAAGAGCATAAAGAACTTTTTAAATTTGACAGCATGTTTCAGTATAAGCAAGATATGTCCAAACATCATGGAGTTTGATAAATATTATTTGGAAGCAGACAAGGTGTTAATGAATAAGTTTTACAGAGGGAAGGATAAGGTATTCACAGTGGATTCGATGGGAGAAATAAAAAATGTCTTTATTGCATTAACGATAGAGGATGAGAAGAATATCTATATATATCTTCAATACCATAACGATAAGCAAATATCCCAATATATATCTAAAATTTTTGACAATATCGTTCAACTAAAAGCAAACCATAAGTCTGTACAGATGGTATGTATTGAACTTGTCAATATTATCAACAAGACCTGTAAATTATATGGATTGAAGACATCAGACATTTATTCAAACGATGGAAACCCATATAACAGAATACAAAAATATGAGAACATCATGGATATTAAGGAATGGCTCATCAATAGCTACAGAAAGCTAATAAGGCTTATGGAGTTATATGAGATCGATTCAAGTTATAGCGAATATACCAAAAAGACAATAAAATATGTCAACAGAAACTACTCAAAAGACATATCTTTAAGCGATGCTGCTGAGCATATAGGGGTTAGCAGTTCTTATCTGAGTAAAATATTTAAAGAAGATTATGGGAAGGGATTCAACGAGTTTCTAAATATGGTCAGAATACGCAGTGCGAAGGCTTTACTGGAAAATGAGGCGATGAGCCTGAAGGATATAGCCGATGAAGTGGGGTTCAACAATTACCATTACTTTTTCAAGGTGTTTAAAAACATGGTTGGGATCACACCGGTAAAATACAGAAAAGACATAAACAACAAGGCAGTAGGGAACGAAGAAAGTGCCTTGCGATCATAAAAGATTATAATAAATCATAAAAAAGTAAAATTAGAATATGAAAAATGTCATGTATAATGGCTATACAAGCAAGAACTGATCAATGCAATCGTGCCTAATCGACCAGTTTTTTCTTCCGCACTTCATTGATTGGTCTTGTTACAAACTCAAACCAAAATGGTTGAGAGAAAAAAAGAAAGGATGATTGAAGTGAAAAAGAGGTTATCATTGTTTTTGGCAGTCGTCATGCTGGCATCTGTTATGCTGACAGCCTGTAGTGGTTTGGCTCCTATTCCGAACACTTCGGGGAGTTCAGGGGGAGATACCAAGACACCTCAAGTCGCAGAACCTGTTTCGTTGAATTTCTGGGTATTTGAAGAGCTACACTCAGCGTTTTATAAAGAAGCGCTTAAAGATTGGAATGCAAAATATCCAGAAAAACCAGTAGAGTTGGTTATGGAATCCTATCCCAATGCGGAAATGCACAACAAACTCCTGATCGCTATACAATCCGGTGTTGGGGCACCTGATATCGTTGATATCAACCTCAACTATTTTGCCAACTTCCTTATGGGGGATATCCAGTTGGCAGAGCTGAACAGAGTAGTAGACCCTGTAAGGGAATACTTTGTAGAATCCAGATTTGATATATACAGCAAAAATGGAAAGGTATATGGCTTACCTACTCACGTAGGTGCTAC
Source organism: Clostridiaceae bacterium (assembly GCA_012522505.1). GTDB lineage: Bacteria > Bacillota > Clostridia > DSM-8532 > DSM-8532 > JAAYJG01. The sequence continues at coordinate 66,117 of JAAYKJ010000197.1, read as the reverse complement.
AGTAGCATACTACAACATGGAAATATTGAACAAAGCCGGCGTAAATCCTGATGATATTGTAACTTGGGATGATTATATTGAAGCAGGCAAAAGAGTCGTGGAAGCAACGGGAACACCAATGGTCGCATTTGAAGTATCCGACCAAAGACCCTTCTGGCCCATGATTGTTCAAAGGGGCTCCGACTATCTGGATGAAAACGGCAAAGTTATTTTAGATAATGACATCAACATTGATACCCTGAAAAGAATGCATGAAATGATGTACGTGCATAAGATTGCTGTAGGTATGCCTGGTGGAAAATCCTGGGCAGAAGAATTCTTCCCATTCATGAACCAGGGTGGCGCCGCATCCATTGTTATGCCGATGTGGTACATGAGTAGATTTCTGGCCTATATGCCTGATTTGGAAGGTAAGATAGTTGTACGTCCGATGCCTGTCTGGGAAGAAGGAGACAGCCGTTCAGCAGGTATGGGTGGTACAGGAACAGCAGTAACCATGCAGAGTAAAAACCTTGACCTGGCAATAGATTTTCTTGCAAATGCAAAATTGACCAAAGAAGCAAATATCAGAATATGGGAAATGCTAAATTTCGATCCTCCAAGATGGGATGTCTGGGACGCTCCTGAACTACAAGAACCAGACCCATACTTCGGAAATGAGAAGATCTTTAATGTTATGTTGGAGATGAAAGATGAAATCTTATCCCCGAACATGCATGATTTGAGTGCTGCGGCTCAGGATGTTGTAAAAGAGAGCGTTATGTTTAGAGCACTTCATGAACAAAGTTTGACACCGGAAGAGGCTCTAAAAGCCGGCGCAGAAGAGCTTAGAAGCCAACAGAAATAGAATCGCGTAGATTTTCATCCAGTTGGCTGCGTGCAGCCAACTGGATGAAAAAATGTTTTACTTACTAAAAGTCAGAAAGTAAGGGTGAAGACAATTGACAAAAAAGGTGGCCGATTCAAAAGAAGGTAATGTTCCTTCAAAGAACATACAGAGAATAAAGAAAATCTTCTATTCTCAAACATTAGCGCCCTATATATTTATCTTACCTTTTCTGTTATCGTTTTTGATATTTTTTCTCTATCCCACAATAAACACCTTTTTTATGAGCTTCCACGAGGTGCTGGGGATGGGAAACCAGAATTTTATAGGGCTTACGAATTATCAAAGATTATTCAATCAGAACTTTTACGAAGCAATAAGAACGAACACACTATATACAATTTTTCTTATAATCATACTGATTCCATTGTCAATGCTTTTTGCAACCTTATTGAATTTAAAGTATCTAAAAGGAAGAAACTTCTTCAAATCGGCATTATTTGTTCCAGCCCTAACATCCATCATCGTGGCTGGTGTTGCATTCAGATTGCTGTTTGGGGAAATGGAAACAGCTTTTGTTAATTCAATTTTAATACGCCTGGGCTTTTCTGCCAAACAGTGGACGTTAAATCATGATACGGGTATGTTTTTGATGGTGTCATTGGCATCATGGAAAATGATAGGTATTTATATGATATATTTTATTTCAGGATTGCAAGCAATACCTGAGGAATTATATGAATCTGCAGAAATTGATGGCGCGAATACTATCTCGAAGTTTACGAAAATAACATTGCCTCTTCTGAAGCCTATCAGCATCTATGTATTGACGATACTCATTTTTGATGGATACAGGATGTTCGGAGAAAGCTTTGTGTTTTGGAATGAGGGAATGCCGGGAAATATAGGCTTAACGATTGTCAGGTATATCTATCAACAGGCTTTCCAAAGAAACAACATGGGGTTTGGTTCTGCGATAGGAATTGTATTGCTTGCGATTGTTCTAACCATCAACTTGATCCAGTTGAGATTCTTCGGCGTCTTTAAGAAAGAGGAGTGATAGATATGCGTGGAAATACTGATAGAAAGTGGATTGGGTGGCTTATATTTTTGTTCTTTGGTATCGTTAGTATAGTCATGTTGTTCCCTTTGTACTATCTGTTTTTGGCGTCCTTTAGAGATTCCAAGGAGTTGTTCAGGTTTGGAATGGATCTTGCCATAAGACCCGAACTGATGAAGCTTGACAACTATAAATATATTCTGTTCGGAGAGGGCAACATCTATTTGCATTGGTATAAAAACAGCGTCCTCATCACGTTCTTTTTCACCATTTTATCCTCATTTTTCTCATCAATGGTGGGCTATGGCTTGGGGGTGTATAAATTTAAAGGCAAAAACCTTGTTTTTGTACTGGTGTTGTTTGTCATGATGATACCCTTAGAAATATTAATGCTCCCTCTATACCGACTAACCGTGCAGTTTAGGATAATTAATACTTACTCAGGAGTCATTCTTCCTTTCATGGTATCTCCTTTGGCCGTATTCTTTTTCAGACAGTATGCCATTGGATTGGAAAAAGACTTCTTGTCTGCGGGGAGGATAGATGGGTGTACAGAATTCGGTTTGTATTTTAAAATTATGGTGCCCTTAATGAAGCCAGCATTTGGAGCGATGACTATCTTATTGGCAATGCAAAACTGGAACAGCTTTGTTTGGCCTTTGATTGTTTTGCGTACAAACCAGAACTTCACACTACCGATAGGCCTGTCATCATTAATGACTCCCTACGGAAACAATTATGATATGCTGATCGCTGGTTCTGTTTTGGCGATTATACCGATTGTAATTGTGTTTCTGTTCAACCAAAAATCATTTATTGATGGTCTTTCTTCAGGGGGGATTAAGGGCTAAGTCTGCTGTGGACGATGTCAACCAACTTCCTGCGGTTGTCGGACACAGATGAGAATAGATGGTGAAAGATGGCGTCTGCTAAATGCATTTGTAATGGTCATTAGGGAGTGTTTGAAGTGTATTAAACAACTTGAAGCACTCCCTAATAACATTATCGCAGACACAATATGGAAGGCAAGTTCAGGAAATTTCTCGAGCATCTTCAAATTATACCGCAGACTCTTTTGTTTTAGGGAACAGATATCGAGAAAACAGTTGAAACAATTGACCCTCTAGAGTATTATTATCTCATACATTGGGGAAAATTTATTATATTCTGACTGAGGAGGACTGCTTAATGAGCCAGATTTTCATTCAAACAAAAAACAGAAGATTCAAAACAAGTAAGGACTTATACGGAATATTCTTTGAAGATATCAATCGTGTGGGTGATGGTGGCTTATATCCCGAGATGATTAGGAATCGTTCCTTTGAAGATTCAATTGTTCCATATGGGTGCGAGGCTGTGGAGGATGGTAAGTACTTCATAACACCTACAGGGTATAAATGCGCATTCAACAATGGGGAAGGCATGGATAGCTGGTATGAGAGTGTAGCTCCAACTAAAATTCCTGGCTGGTATGTGTTAAAAGAAAGTGCAGATATTGATGTAGCTTTGGATGAAAATGATACATTGAACAAAAACAGACGATGCAGCCTGGAAGTTACTTTTAAAGAGGAAAACACGGATAATAGCTTGTATAATGTTGGATATTCGGGAATATACGTTAAAAAGGGAGCAGAATATAATTTTTTCATGTTTGCAAAAGCAATTGAAGGAAGCCAAACCGTGGAGGTTTCTCTCAGAAGCAGATGTGGGAAAAAGGTTTATGCTGCCCAAACCGTTGAAGTTAATTCAGCCGAGTTTAATCGGTACGATTGCTTGCTTACCGCGGAAGAAACCGATGTTGAGGCTACATTTCATATCCGTTCAAAACAACGAGGAACTTTAAAAATAGGGTTTTCTTCCCTGATGCCTGTTGAAACCTATAATAGACGCATCAATGGATTAAGAAAGGATATTGTTGAACTTCTGGATGGAATGCACTCCAGTTTTCTCCGTTTTCCAGGGGGATGTATCGTTGAAGGATTGACGAAGGAAACCGCACTAAAGTTTGAAAACACCATCGGTCCCGTCTGGGAAAGACCCAGTCATTGGCTGCTCTGGTTTTACCGCACAACCAATGGGTTGGGATTTCATGAGTATTTGCAACTTTGCGAAGACATCAATCTCGAACCGATGTATGTTATCAATTGTGGTATGACCTGCCAGCATAGAAACCCTGATTACTTTGATGATGAGCTCGCAAAGGAATATTTACAGGACGCAATGGATGCAATCGAATATGCCATAGCACCTGCTGACACATATTGGGGAGGTTTGCGTGCCAAAAATGGACATCCAGAACCCTTTAAAATGAAATATATTGAAATAGGCAATGAGAACTATGGCGAACAATACAACAAAAGATATCTGGAGTTTTACACTGCATTAAAAGAAAAATATCCGGATATTATTTTCATAGCCAATACACATACCGAACTGGATGGTTTACCCACCGATATGGTAGATGAACATTTTTATAATGATACAGAATTTTTTGCATTGAACCACAACCGATATGATGATTATGACAGGAATGGTCCTGAAATTTTTGTTGGAGAATACGCAGTTACAAACAACAGGGTGAATGCGTCCCTTTACTCTGCTCTCGGAGAGGCGGTGTTCCTGACAGGTCTTGAGAAAAATCAGGATATTGTAACCATGTCTTGCTATGCACCTTTGTTTATGAATTCAAGCTATTCATCATGGTACCCAAATCTGATTTTGTTCAACAACCATGAAAGCTTTGGCATCCCAAGCTATTATATGCTTCAGATGTTGGGTGAAAACCGTGGAGATACTGTTGTAGGATGCGATGTTAAGACAGATTCCATCACAGAGGATAAATGGGGCAGGGCAGGGCTCTACGCGGAGACTGCGGGGGTTGTTTTCAGCAATGTAACAATCGATGAAGAGAAACAGAATCATATTACAGCCAATATTACAGGTGAATTTACCGTGAAGGATGGAGAATATTCTTCTGTAACAGATGATGCATGGTGTCTGTTTGGTGAAGAAAAGGCAGAAAACTATACTTTGTCTGCCGATGTACTATTTACTGAAGAAATGAAAACAATTAAAATGAGCGTCTGGAATGAGCGGATGGAATCTGTAGGGGATATTTACCAACCCTACTGGTCACCCAAAAGAATCCAAAGATACAACTGGGTTATCGAAAACGGAGAAAGTTATATAGAAGGAATTAAACGCTTGAAAGTACAGTTTACAACACCAAGGGTGAAAGTAGATATCCAAAACAACACCGTTCATCATATGAAAATTGTTGCAAAAGATAAGAAAATAGAATGCTACTTAAACGGGAAATTAGTCAACTCCTACACTGTAGAGCCTTTCCCGATGATAACCGCCGTCGCCACGGTTGATGATAAATCCAACGAAGCTATCGTCAAGATTATAAATCTTTCCAGCCAGAATGAAGCAGTTAAAATCAGGCTTGATCAAGATGTAGACAGTACTGCCAAGGGATGGATCCTGACCTCGGAAGATAAATACGACATCAATAGCTTTGAAGATAAGACCAAGGTTTCACCCAAACCGTTTACAATTGGTAATCTATCATCAGAATTTGAGTATCATGCACCGAAATATTCCTTTAGCGTGCTACGGCTGGGGCTTTCCCAAGGGAAGAATGGCTGAGTGTGGGCAGCACATTAAGGTTAACTTAATCAACTGAAGATTTTAAAATAATCCGATTTCCACTTCAGGGGTGGGTTTCAACCCCCCACTGAAGTGGAGTTTTTTATAATGCTCGCAGCTAATTGCGTATTTTGCAAGCAAAACGCTTGTTGCCCCAATACCGAAATCATGGATACAGGCAACCTTCCGAAGAGTTCCAAATGAAGCATACGAGGGTATGCATGCAAGAGTTAATTGTATGCTATCAATACAAACTCCGTTTATAATAATGTGTCACTTTCTTTATCAGTTCTTTGGCATCATATTCGGTCTCACAACGGTCTGCCAGGCAATACATTACCCCTTCAGGCTTTATTTCTTCCAATAGGACATCCAGGTCTTCCGGGACGATATGTATATGGATTAATTTACCGGCAGCCTGTATTTTTTTCAGTACCGGGACCCAATAAGCTGCTGTAGGCTGTCCAGCCCCATAAACCCATTGGATACCTGCCAGCTTTGGAATTTCCAGAAGCATATCAAGGTGTTTTAATGCACCGGGCCCATCCAGATGGAAAATGGTTTTGCCATCCAACCATTCAATTTCCTCCATCAATTCAGGTAAAATGAATTCTTTAAACATATCTGGTGATATCATTGTGATAAAGTCACATGAAGTGACATACCATTTTTCAGGATGCCATACGCCCATCCAATTACTGCTTCCCGGCAAATTCTGTGAAGTGATTGTAAACAGCGTATCCAGCTGTTCCTTGAATGCCGGAAGCAAATCAAAAATCCGTTGCTTCACAACATCCGGATAGTCATACAAATCCATACATAGATTCTCTGGCCCTCTCAATGACACAAGGCCATCTGCTCCCGGATGGAGGTCTGTAATCCCCACAAAATAGTCTCCTTTTGCATCAGCGGTGATCTCTTCTGTGATAGACTTAATCTTCCTCCACCATCGATTATTATGGTCAAATTCTAGTTTCCCCAATGTAGACCAGTCATTTATAAATGGTTTTGCATAACTTGTTGTTTCTTCAAAAATAATATCACCGCCAAATGTAGCCCCAAATATATCCGGTCCCAGGTTTGGCCAAATCATGGGAAAGGCCTCTGCACCGTAAAAAGTGGCTTTCATTTCCTCACGACCGCTTTTGATGATATACTCTGTATCGGTCCACCTTTCTTCTAGTTTTTCTGGTATCGTTATCTCTTTTTTCTTATATTCCTGTCTGGGGGCGGTCACTTGAATAAGAGGTCTGTCGTGATTCTCTTTTGCCCAGTATTCGATGAATTTTGCTTTTACTTTTTCCCAATCCTCTTTATATCTCATAGAAAACGTTCCTCCTTATCAATACGGATAATCTTCTGTTTTCTCGCTGAATCCGAGAAGCTTCTATCATTCTTAATCATATACCGGACACCAGGGCCTACTCTCGACTGTAATATCTGAATTGATTTGTTTTCACCACAAAAACCTCCACTAAATTGTACCATATTCAGGTTATTTTTAACAAGATGTCCATGTAATAACTCCGTCCGTGGTCTGTGTTAGCTGGAGGGATGGAATTACAAAAAGAAAGCGGAATACTGTTTTATGTAGACAGAATATTGGTATATATATCTATAATAAAAAAGTTTGTTTTGTTCCAAGAACATTTTTTTACAGAGGAGTTTAATAGAATGAAAAAATTGAAGGCCAGAATGCTGCTATATTTTGGGGGTCTTTTGCTGGTCATATGCATCGGACTTGGAATTGTTGCCTATACAACATCGTCAGGGGTACTCATTCAATATTCACAGGAAACCATGCCAACATTTGCATCTGAAGCGTCCAAAATGATGGATACCAGTATTTCCATGCATTTAAGTGCATTGGAGGTTATTGCGAACAATGAATATATCATTCATATGCAAGATTCAGATCAATACAAAGCGGAAGTGATGGATGTTTTGCGAAATGAATCAGCCAGGGCTGGCCATATCCGCATGGCTGTTATTGATAAGCAGGGGAAGGCATTATATGATAATGGGGAGATTTCAGATCTGAAGAATATGCCATACTTTCCTTTGGCATTGGAGGGGAACCGAATAGCTTCTGATCCGATTAGAACTGAAAACGACGGTTCCATCGTTATGGTATATGCTGTTCCGATATTCCGTGGAAACGGAATCACCGGTGTATTAATTGCAGAGCGGGACGGTTTTGAGCTTAGCGACATGGTAGGGAAAATACAGTATGGACAGTCGGGCAGTGCTTTTCTTATCAATCAGGAAGGCAGAACCATTGCGCACACCAACAAGAGTATTATCTTAGAGCGTATTCAATCTGCGGAAATCGACGCAACGACAGGCGCTACTTTGCGAGTTGATGGGGTTTCCAGTGCCACCCTTCATGCTGAAGAAGGGGAGGAGGCGTATGATGAGGTATTTACGAGAATTGAACAGCAGATGATGTCCGGACAAACCGGTTTTGGAGAATATCGTTTCATGGGTGAGGATAAGCTGATGGGGTTCGCACCTGTGAGCAATTTAGGATGGTCTGTAGGAGTGGAAGTAAACAGAAACGAGGTTCTGTATGGCCTTAAAGAACTACAGAACAGGTTTATTACGATGTCTCTGGTTTTTTTACTGATAAGTTTAGCCATCGTCTATGTCATTGCTTCAGGCATCAATAAACCAATTGTTTCTCTGACGAAGGAATGCCACCAAATGGCGAAGGGTGACTTTTCAAAGTCTATCAATAAGAAACATTTGGCCAGAAAAGATGAACTGGGCATTCTTGCACAAACATTTAACATGATGGGTGATAATTTACGGAAATTGCTGAAGGAAAATAATAGGATTTCCAATGAGGTTTTTTCATCCACTTCAAATATTAACCGAAAGATTCAACAGTCTATGCAGACGCTCAAAGAAGTATCGCAGGCGGTTGAAGAGATAGCATCTTCAGCAAATATACAGGCGGAAGAGATGCAGACAGGTGTTATAAGGGCAGATGAGGTTGGTAAGCTGGTAGAGCAGTCCCGGCAGGATATGCAGAGGTTGGAAGAGCTGGCAGATACCGTAGATCAAATGAAAAATGAAGGTTTCTCTATCCTAAATGAACTGATTCAGATTACAGAAATCAGTAATCAGCACATTAAGCATATAGATGATGTTATAACGACAACAAACGAGACGGTTCATAAAATTCATGATTCCAGCAATATGATTGAAAACATCGCGAAACAAACAAACCTTCTTGCATTGAATGCGACGATTGAGGCGGCCAGTGCCGGTGAGCATGGAAGAGGTTTTGCTGTAGTGGCAGATAAAATACGACAGCTGGCAGTGGATTCAGATAAATTTGCGAAGGAAATTATCGCATTAATTCTGCAATTAAATGAAAAATCGGCAGGCTCGGTAAAATCAATCAAGGAGGTTTCGGAAATTGTTTTATCCCAGGCAGAGAGTGTTAAATTGACAGAAGTTAAATTTGATGGGATAGCCTCCTCCATTGAAAGCACGAGAATGAGTATGGACACCTTACGGAAATCAATTGAACAAGTGGAGGAGAAACGGGGCGACTTGCTTAATATTATCAGCCAACTTTCGGCCGCAGCCCAACAAGGTGCTGCAGGCACAGAGGAAGTAACCGCATCTGTTGAGGAGCAGACAGCCTATATGGAACAAATTGCTGAGTTAAGTGATAGTTTAGCTGATCTATCTGCTGCAATGAAGGAAAGTATGGAACAGTTCAAATACTAGTTTCTTACGGTTTTTGGAACAGGGTTTTCAATTCAATTCCTGCCCCTGCTTCTGCAGCGGCCTGTATAACATGTGGCTAAAGCTTACAGGTGTCAGGAGTGTATTTTGGCCAATCGGGCTAAAATACACTCCTGGGGGAATCTTTTCTGCATATTTTCACCCTTCGTTATATTTGACACCCTTAATATTTTAATAGTAAGATAAACACGTTGAAAATTTTTGTAATGCTACAGGTCTTCAAACACATACTCTTTTCCGTGTTGGCTTGCTGCAGTGCAACAAAAACTGAGTACGGACGAATATAGTTGTATTCGCTTTACCAACGACCAACAAAGGTGCTTATCCATGAAAACAAAAAACACGAACCATGGTTCAAACAATCACAATACAAAAATCAGGAACAGAGCGCTTGTTTTTAGGTTGATATGTACAGGAGAAAATGTCTCAAGGATTGGTATTGCCAGGCAGACCGGTCTAAGTAAAATGTCCATATCAAATATCGTAGCTGAGCTGATTCGCGACGGTTTTGTAAGAGAACAGAAAGAAAGCCCATCTAAGCTTAAAAAACCGTCAACAGGAAGGACCCCCGTTGTTTTAGTTCCTGACTGTGAAACATATGCGGTTATAGGGCTATATATTTCCAGAGACTATGCTGTATCAATTCTTTCCAACCTGAAATGTGAAATCCTATCCGAGGTAAAATGTAATTTCACTATCGAAGAAACGAACTCGACCTTTCTAAACAAAATCACTGGAATAACGAGGGAAATCCTCAGCACGAAAAGAGCAGCAGGGAAAAAAATTCTGGGTATTGGGGTTTCATGTATTGGACCGTTGGACAACAAAAAAGGCATTATATTGCAACCGCCAAACTTTTTTCATCTTAGTTCTATTCCAATCGGGCAGTGGCTTGAGAAAAAATTCGGATACCCCGTAATTGTAGATAATGACATGAATGCTTCTGCCCTTGCTGAAAAATTGTATGGTAAAGGAAGGAATATCAGTAACTTTGTTTATGTTGGAGTGACCAATGGGATTGGTTCGGGGATCATTACAAACGACACCCTTTATGCTGGAGAAATGGGTTTTAGCGGTGAAATCGGGCACATTTCGATAAATTATGAAGGGCCCAAGTGCGATTGTGGCAATACAGGATGCCTGGAGCTCTACTCCAGTATCCCTGAAATCGTTAAGCAGGCGAAGATTTCTCTTGAGCAGGGGATTAACTCTGCACTGAAAGAATATGATTTCGTACAATGGGGAGATATTGTTCGATGTGCTATGGAAAAGGATATGCTGGCTCTGAATATCATAGACAGGCTTTGCATGTATATTTCTATCGGTATTGTTTCAATGATCAATCTTTTCGATCCCAGCGTGATTTTTCTTGGACATGATATAGCCATCGCCGGCAGAATCGTGACCGAAAAAATGGAATCGTATATCAAAGAGAGGACTATCAGCAGAAAGTATAAAGAAGTGCCGGTTCAAATTTCCGCCTTCAAAGATAAGGCCCCGATTGTTGGTTCGGCAGCCTTGGTGTTGAATCAGTTGTTTCTTGGCGACGGATTTGAGGAGGGCCACTAATCCGTGCTTATTATTATTTCATGGCTGTATTTCAGGTTCCTTAATCATTTTTAGCAGACAGCTTTGGCCTGATTGAAATCCCATGCTTCTTCCATCATACGATTAATATTAACCCGGTTTTCAATCTGCTGGTAAAATTCAAGAATTTTTTCTTTAAGCGGGTCCCCTTGTTGCATCAGGCAGATTTCTTCCAGTATCCTTTCAGGGCGCTCTTTCTGAATGTTACGGTCGAAATGCATTGCTGCCGCAATACCCAGGCAAATATTCGATGGAAAAATACCATGATTCATACATAGCCTTGCAGCACCTGTCAGCCTGTCGCTGGCAGATAGCTTTCTTTTTACATCATGCCCTACACGGTTGATGGTATCCTCAAGTAACTTGTTTCCAAAGCGGTAGACCAAATCATCAATATATGCAAGGATCGTGTCCAATGGCACCTTATGCTCCCTCGAGAGGGATACAGCTGAATTTTGCATGGCCTTCATCACCGTCAGTCTGATATGTGGATCTCCAATCGCCTGCCAAATGAAAATGTATCCTTTCAACTTTCCCAGATATGCAACCAGAGCATGCCCCATGTTTTGAATGAATAGCTTTCTTTGAATATAGAAACTAAAAGGAGAAAAAGGGATCATATGTTTAATATCGGGTATCGAACCCTTAAACCCATCTTTATCGACAGGAAGTTCACAATATTCTTCCACACATACCCTTGCAATATTTCCCCGGCGCATCTGATCTGTCATTACCGGAACCATTCTTCCTACTGATGCTTCCACAAAACCGACACGTTCAGAAAGCAGTTTTTACTCGGAAGTATCCAAGTCATTTCCAATCCATTGGGCCAAAAGCAGGTTAGCACCGATAAGGTTTTCACAGATAATAATATTTAAAGGTTCGGTATTTCCATCCCGCCACCTTTTTTTTAATCCAGCTGCTATCGTTTTTGCGATTTCGGGTAGAATGTTTACCCCTACCGATGTCGCCATGATATCAGCATTGGAAATCTCTTCGGCAGAAACAGAAAGACACCTACCATTTACCGCTCTCACATTTTCAACATAAAACTCTTTGTTTTCCCTTGGGTCAAGAATCTGCACAGGGTACTTTCCATTGGAGTTTAACCTGTCAACCAATTCTTGATTAATATCAATAAAGACAACCTCATAACCTGACTCGGAAAATAATTGCCCAATAAAACCCCGTCCGATATTTCCAGCTCCATAAACGACGGATTTTTTCATGCCTATCCCTCAATCTGTGTTATGCGTTGTATTTGCTGATCGGTGAATATATCGGATTCGTCCCTGCTGGTTGTAGAAAACTCTGATACAACAGCACCATCTTTTCCTGCTTGGAACCAATGTTTTGTATCTGGCTGAATCGTATATTGTTCTCCTGGCCTTAAAATAATCTCATGCCAGACCGTATATGTCTTTTCTCTGCCCTTGGGAGGTTTTGCTACAGGTCTTTGAGCTGGTTCCCCTTCTACATACAGGTAAACCTCTCCCCATCGGCAGCGGAAGGTTTCTTCTTTTCCAGGTTCATTTCCAACAGGCGGATGACGGTGTTCCGGGCAGGTCTGGTGTGGAAACAGAACCATCTCCTTCGCACAGTATCGACTGGTATTGACATAGACAATCAGTTCAAGCCCTGTAGATTCCAGTTCATTCAGGCCAAATTCAGCAACTTCTATCCTTTCCATTTCTTCTGGTGTAAGCACAATACAGGCTTTTTTGAAATACTCCAGAGCCTTGGCAACCGCTTTATTATATTCATTTTTTGATAGCATCTTATCAACCTCCCAATTGATTGCTGTTTATGAAATCTATTGTTTCATCAAAGCTTCGTATACCTGTTGAAGCACCGGCCGACATTACACAATGCGTACCTACAGCATTGGCAAAAACGCCGCATTGATATAGTCCCCACCCTTTTGAAAGACCTGTGAGAAAACCAGCAGCGAAAGAATCGCCGGCACCAGTCGTATCCACCGCATTATATCTTGTATATGTCGGAATACAGTAGCTGTCCTGTGGGGATTTTATATAACAGCCCTTTTTGCCGAGTTTTAGAACCACCGTTTTTACACCCATAGAGAGAAAGAGATTGGCAATTTTGTCGGGTTCTTTTTCGCCACTTAGCATGATGGCCTCTTCGATGCTTGGCATAAATAAATCAATATGTTTCATGCATGGTTCAAGAATTTCCATCCACCTGCCTGTAGAATCCCATGCGGTATCGAGAGCTGTAATATGGCCTGCTTTCTGAACCGACTGAAGAAAATCGGCACACTGTTTTCCATCAAATTTCGGCATAAGCATTGTCCCTGCAATAAATACAATTTTAGAATTCTCTATGACCTGCCAATCGATGTCTTCATATGTAAATTCACCATTTGCTCCGATAGAATGCAGAAAAGTTCTCTCACCAGTGGAGTCTACCGTTACAACCGACGCTGAGGTACCGCATTTTTCATCTTCAACCAGCCCCTGAATATCAACATTCTCTCTTTGGAGGGCATTCGATATGAAGTTTCCAAACCCATCTTTTCCTATTTTTCCGATCAAAGCCACATTTATTCCTAATCGGGCCATGGCAATTGCTGCGTTTACAGCGCAACCACCGGGAAACAATTCAATTCTGTCTACCTGCTCCAGTTTCCCCTTGTCCGGCAACCCCTCCACCGTTTTTGCCAGAACATCAGCTACCAAGATACCTGTACAAACCACATCATACATAATAATGAACCTGCCCTCCAGTTTGTAAAAGCATTTTACTAATTACATTATAATTGTTCCCCAAAAAATAATCAACATCCTTTTTGTAAATATGTAAAGTGGTGGGGCACCTGGTTTTTTTAACATACAGCCTCTTCAGGAATGTGAAAGTCATCGACAGTTTTGCAACATTGGACAAGTTTTTAACATCACAGTTCGTTCAGGAATACAAAGCAGTCTCATATCATGGAATGCGGATACATGTTTGTGCCTTCATGTTGGGTTTTGCAAAGTTTTCACTTGAAATGTTTTTATCGCTCATTCCGAAAGCAATTTGCCCGCATAGTTTGTTTTGAGAAGGTTATAAAAAAAGACAAGGTGAACCCACATATTTTCCTGGCTTTCACCTCTTTTTCAGATGCAGAAGTGTTGTATATCATTGGTATACGAATATAAGACAGAATGGAAGCAAAAGTTCAAGGACATTGGTCCATTTGATTCACGTGCTTTTTCATGGCCTCAAAGCTCTCCGGGCTGATCACATGTTCAATCCTGCAGGCATCTGCTGCAGCAATATCCTTGTCAACACCCATACGGATAAGCCAATCGGCGATGAGGATGTGCCTTTCATATATGGTTTCTGCGATTTCCCTTCCTTTTTTGGTTAGGGTAATGTGCCCATCATTATCCATTTCAATATACCCGTTTTTTCGTAGATTTTTCATGGCAACACTGACGCTGGACTTTTTATAGTCAAGCTCATGTGCAATATCGATGGATCTGACTTCAGGCTTCCGTCGGCTTAAGACAAGTATGGTTTCAAGGTACATCTCAGCGGACTCATACATTTTCAATTCTGGCACCTCCTCTTCTTCAGTTATTTGCCACTAACCACAGAATAGCATAGCTTCCGATACAAAGCAAACCTGTGCTTCTCATAAGTGTGTGTATGAAAATCCTCTGTTCGTGGTCTTGGGAGCATTTGATAAACTATGATGACAGCGCAGGAGAGTCATCTGCGTGGATAGGAGTGGAAGAGCAGCAGGTACCTTAATGAAAATAATTTTCATTATCATATTGACAGGTGGTTAGTCTTGTGCTACTCTGGAACTGGTTAGGCAAGCCTAACCAGTTCCGAATAAAATTGTTGATTTCGGTGTACCAATAGATTTAAACGCGGTTAAAACCTACGAATTTTGATTACGGGTTAATTATAAATTAACCAAGCAAGGGAGATGATTCATGATGCCTTTAACGTTGGCAAAGGTAGGAGAGGAAAATTGCATTAAAAAGGTTGGTGGCAGACCAGAAACAAAACTATTTCTGGAGAAGCTGGGTTTTGTTGCGGGGAGCACTGTTACCGTCGTCAATGAAATTGGCGGGAATGTTATCGTCAACATCAAAGAATCCAGGGTTGCCGTCAGTCGTGAGATGGCGAATAAAATCATGGTGTGAATCGAGCAGAAAGGGGATATCCGATATGAGAACATTAAAAGATGTTCAGTGCGGTGAGACAGTTACTGTAATAGCCATTAAAGGTGAGGGCGCGATCAAGCGAAGAATCATGGACATGGGGATCACAAAAGGGGTGGAAATCTATATGCGGAAATTCGCTCCGCTGGGAGATCCTGTTGAAATAACCGTTCGTGGATATGAACTATCTCTGCGCAAGTCAGATGCTGAACTAATTCTGGTTCAGTAAGGGGATGCAGTTGACCTCTGTGTTGGCGGTACGTAGTACTGCATACATAGCGTGTAGACAAAGTTTTTGTACCCGTTGGTTAGTCGGAACTAACCAAACATGAGTAGAAAAATTCATTCATTAACGCTTGCGCAAATTGTACAGAAATTGGAATATGCGTCAGAAAATTTGAAACAAAGGAGGATGGATCAATGGCAATAAAAATTGCTTTGGCAGGTAACCCCAACAGCGGCAAGACCACATTGTTTAACGCGCTGACGGGCTCAAACCAGTTTGTTGGTAACTGGCCGGGTGTGACTGTTGAAAAAAAGGAGGGTAAGCTGAAAAACCATAAAGATGTTGTTCTTGTGGATTTACCCGGTATTTACTCCCTTTCACCATATACGCTGGAGGAAGTTGTTGCCCGCAACTACCTTATTAATGAACGTCCGGATGCGATATTGAACATTATTGATGGAACCAACCTGGAGCGGAACCTGTATCTGACCACACAGCTGACTGAACTGGGGATCCCCATGGTGGTTGCAATCAATATGATGGATGTGGTTCAAAAAACCGGTGATAAAATATGCATCGATCGGCTTTCAAAGGAACTGGATTGCCCTGTTGTGGAAATATCAGCGCTGAAGGGCAACGGCATTCATGATGCCGCAGAGAAAGTCGTCAATCTGGCTCAAAAGGGTACGACCGTTGTGCCGCAGCATATCTTTTCAGGCAGCGTGGAGCATGCCATCGCCCATCTCGAGGAAGCTCTGGAAGGAAAGGTGCCTGAAAACCAGCAGCGTTGGTTTATTATCAAAGTGTTTGAAAGGGATCAACAAGTACTGGAGCTACTGCAACTGGAAGATTCACTGATAGCGCATATTGAGGAGGATATCAAACGGTGTGAGGCTGAAATGGATGATGATTCCGAAAGCATTATCACCAGCGAACGTTACCTGTACATTGCCTCGATCATCAAAGACTGCTACCAGAAGAAAAGCAAAGGTAAGCTCTCGGTTTCCGACAAAATCGATCGAGTGGTTACCAACAGATGGCTTGCATTACCTATTTTTGCAGTGGTCATGTTTATCGTCTATTTTGTATCGGTGACCACCGTGGGGACCTGGGTAACCGACTGGACAAACGACGTGCTGTTCGGGGAAATTATCCCCCCCGCTGTGGAAGGTTTCCTGGTTTCGGTTGGAACTGCTGACTGGCTGCAGGGACTGATTCTGGATGGTATCATCGGTGGCGTTGGCGCAGTATTGGGATTTGTCCCACAGATGTTTGTGCTGTTCCTGTTCCTGGCATTTCTTGAGGCTTGTGGCTATATGGCGCGTATCGCCTTCATCATGGACAGGATCTTCCGCAAGTTCGGCTTGTCGGGTAAATCCTTTATCCCTATGCTCATTGGCACAGGGTGTAGTGTGCCCGGAATTATGGCATCTCGAACCATTGAAAACGACCGGGATCGCAGAATGACCATCATGACAACACCTTTTATGCCCTGTGGGGCTAAGCTGCCCATCATCGCTCTAATCGCAGGAGCCCTGTTCAACGGCTCATGGTGGGTGGCACCGAGTGCCTACTTTGTAGGGATCGCAGCCATCATCTGTTCAGGAATTATCTTGAAGAAAACAAGGATGTTTGCCGGTGATCCTGCTCCATTTGTTATGGAACTGCCAGCCTACCATATGCCAACACTGGTTAATTTGCTACGCAGCGTGTGGGAACGGGGATGGTCTTTTATCAAGAAGGCAGGAACGGTCATTTTGCTTTCCTCCATTCTTATCTGGTTTGCGTCGGGGTTTGGAATTATCGATGGAAGGCTGATTTTGGTTGAGAACCTGGAGGACGGATTCCTGGCCTTTATCGGGAACTTAATTGCACCGATATTCAGACCGCTTGGCTGGGGGAACTGGCAGTCTACAGTGGCGACAATCACTGGATTAGTGGCAAAGGAAAATGTTGTGGGCACCTTTGGTGTGCTATATAACTTCGCAGAAGTTTCCGAAGACGGAATGGAAATATGGGGCTCTTTGGCAGGTAGCTTCACAGCACTCTCGGCTTATTCCTTTCTGGTATTTAACCTGCTGTGTGCACCTTGCTTTGCAGCCATTGGAGCTATCCGACGTGAAATGAACAACCCAAAATGGACATGGTTCGCTGTTGCTTATCAGACCGGTTTTGCCTATGCGATTTCACTGTGCATCTATCAGTTTGGCAGTCTGTTTTCCGGCAACTTTGGGTTTGGTACGGTTGCAGCACTGATTGTTGCGGCAGCATTCCTGTACTTCCTGATTCGCCCGCAGCGCGAAAACGAGTCCTCAGGTACTGCTTCTCCCGTGAGGGTATGATGTTGATAAAGGAGGGAAACCTGTATGCTTACATTTATTGTTGAAAACCTTGCAAATATCATTATAAGTGCGGCGATTCTGGGAATTGTCGTGTGGATTTCAACAGGTCTGATCAAGAAACGAAAAAGTGGGAAATCCATTGGGTGCAGCTGCAGCCATAACTGTGCCAGCTGTCCGAGTGTCACCTTGTGCAGCCAGCAAGTGAAAACTTCTCAGGATGATGGACAAAAGGCATCCTTACGTGCATAACGCTGAATAAGGCATGATTTATCAAATGTTCCTAAGACTTGCCTCGTGTGGCCTAAAGGCCACGAATAGAGGAAGTGTATTTTAGCCGCGAAAGCTAAAAAGCTCGAATCGGCGGGGATAAACCGATACTTCAGCGACGGGTTTCAATCCACCACTAGAGGTGCGTACCAACTGGAACGCACCACAAGCCTTGACCTGTTACTGAAGTAGCATTTTATAATTATCCGCCAAAATAGAAATGGTAGAATCATTCGCCTAATGCGTAAGCTTTTTTGAAGAATGCCCCTAAGACAGGGGATCTTAAGGGCATTCTCGTGGAGTTTAGTCCTTTACCCGGATATCACCGCTTATCGAACTTAGTATCAATTCACTTCCTTGGTTTCCATAGGCATACGTTCCGGTTTTCAAATTTCTTTGATGCAGATCACTGTATTGAATGGATAGGATTCCAGAGACAGTTCTTGATTTAATGCGATACCCATTGCCATAGTTTTTCAGACGGATATTGATGCTGCCGCTGGTAGAATCTGACTCCAAAGCCACGTCACCGTTTAGTACCGCATCGATGTCCCCGCTTTTTGAGCTTGCCTGGCACCTTCTAACATTTGCATCAAGATCTACATCTCCGCTGGTACTCTTCACACTTAAGCTATCACCGGCAATGTTGGTAAGATCAATATCACCGCTCATGCTGCTAACATCAGCATTGTTTATGGAGGAATCAGAAATTTCAATATCACCACTGGTGCTTTTGATTCGGCATTTTTCTGCTCTTAAGCGGGTATTGTCCAAAGACCCACTTAGGGAGTAATACTCAATGCTGTCAGCAACCGTATTATTAGCATCCACGTCTCCACTGGTGCTTTTGAGAGAGAGATTCTTTGCTGTAAGATTTTTAGCCTCAATGTCTCCACTTATTGTTACTGCCTTAACATGTACGCTGTTGCCATCCTGTATCCGGATATCTCCACTGGCGCTGTTGAGCTTAAGCTCTTCCAACTCAATCCGGCCGACCGAGATATCTCCGCTTGCTGTATCAGCATAAAAACGTTCGGGGCTAACGTGATCAGCTCGGATATCTCCGCTTGCTGTTTTGATATCAACAACCCCTATTCCGCTGGGAACTTCCAAATAAATGGTGATGGCATAGGCCTTTAAATTAAACATGAAGACCGCATTACCAGCATTTCGGATTCCCGCGTAAACAGTATTGCCTTCCATGAAGCTGTAGAACGCGTATTTTTGCCTTTGTCTTTCACTTCCATTGTTTTCATAGCGGATATTTATTTTGTCGTCGGTGGATTCCTTTACAACGACATTGGCACAGATCCCATCCACAACAAGGTTTATTTTTTGACCCCCTGGCTCAACATTATCATAGCTTTTGCTGATGTTATCCCGATATATGGTACTGGGATCAAATGAACCGAAATGTTTCCTGTAGCCATTTTCTGCCAAATCACTCAACCGGGAAGTTGCTTCCTCCAGAGTGTTTTTCAACCGGTCGCCAATTTCATTTGTATCAACTTTACTGATAGCTTCACTGGTTGCATGTAAAGCCTGATTGATCGCATCACTGGTTGAATCCAGAACGCGATTAATGACATCGCTGATTCTGTTCGGAGCAGAGCCGTCATAACCTGTGTCATCCGTGTCCCTTGCTGAATACGCCTGTTGATTGTCTGTTCCCTCGTAAGAATACTCCTTTTTGTCGGTATTATATACCGCATTGATTTCCTTAACCAAATCATCGATGGATCCCAATTCTTCGCATATCTGCTCTTCACTTTTGCCATTTTCCATTCCAACTTGAAAATGTTCCTCATAATCCGCAGCAATCTCTTCCATTACAGAGATGTCTATGTGTTGAAGTGCTTCCTTCAGTGCCTTCAAATATTCAATCTTGTTCATATGCATCCTCCCAAAATTAATCGATAATCTCCTGTACGGTTTTTACAAAAGCCAGCCATTCATCTTTCAGTTCTCTTTGATATTGCCTGCCTTTTTCAGTTAAGTGATAATATTTCCGGGCAGGCCCTTCTTCGGATTCTACCAAATATGTCTCCACATATGCGTCATCTTTCAGCCTCCTTAGGATAAGATATAATGTTCCTGTTGCGATGACCATCTTTTGCGAGATTGTGTCTGTTAGCTCATATCCGTAACAGTCTTTTTCCGCCAGTTTCGAAAGGACACATAATTCCAGTGCTCCTTTTTTAAATTGTGCATTCATATGTCAGCCATTCAACTCCTTTCTGTCTGAGCGCATACAAGAATGAGCCCTGTGATTACCATTCAAAAAGTAGATAAGCAGTAAGATTCAATCAGATGCCTATATTATAATACAAGCTATTATATAATGCAACATAGTATTTGATATAATATAGCAAAAGAAAGGGTTTATTATGAAGACATATTGCGTATTATGGAAAATCAATGAAATGCAGAAAAATCTAAGCAAATAGGTTTGAACTTTCAAGGGGATGATATCATAATGGAACATCAAATTAGAACAGACTTGGAATCTGAAGCACCGATGCTGAAAATATGAGAACTAAAAATAACTAGTCACTCCTGGTGCAAACATATCTGAATATATGTATATTGCATAAAAATAAATAATGAGAGTCACATAAAATAGTGAGAATTGACTGCATTTCTGAGACGGTGGTAATATTATTTCATAAAAACAATAATCTTTATACAATTTCTTTTTAGGTAAAACATGAATCTTGCGAAATTAAAAGAGAGGTAGATTCTATGAAAATAGGAACTATTAAGCGGCCCAATGAAACTCAAAAAAAGTTGCGATGGGGATATCGTGCGGCATATGATATCAAGAAGCATTATCCCATATATTTAATGATTCTACCCGCTCTGGTATACTTTATTATATTTCATTACTTTCCAATGTATGGTGCGCAAATAGCCTTTAGAAAATATACAATAGGAGATGGAATATGGACAAGTGAGTGGGTAGGTCTGAAGAATTTCACCACATTTTTTAAATCCTATTATTTCGAAAGGTTAATCAGAAATACAGTATTACTGAATGTTTATGATATATTATTTGGATTTCCAGCGCCGATTATTTTTGCCTTGCTTATTTATGAATTACGCAATAAGGTGTTTAAGAAAACTGTACAGACAATTACGTATATTCCACATTTTATTTCTCTTATCGTTATATGTGGTATGATTATAGATTTTACATCTCCTCAGGGAATGATTAACAAAATTATTGGATTTTTTGGTATAGGGCCTATTCAATTCTTAGCGTATCCTGAATATTTTAGACCTATATATGTAGCATCAAATATATGGCAAGAAACAGGGTGGAATTCAATAATATATCTTGCAGCATTAACAAACATATCACCAGAATTGTATGAAGCGGCAAAAATTGACGGTGCAGGAAGGCTTAGGCAAGCAGTAAGCATAACTTTACCGGGAATTGCTCCTACTATTATTATCATGTTAATACTTCGAATGGGTCGGATGATGGATGTTGGCTATGAAAAGATATTATTGTTATATAATCCCTCCATATATGAAACTGCGGATGTTATTTCAACTTTTGTATATCGTAAGGGACTACTGGAAGCAAATTTTTCATATAGTACAGCTGTCGAATTCTTTAATTCATTGATTAATTTCGTGATACTAGTAGCGGTTAACAAAATAAGTAGAAAAGTTAGCGAGACCAGCTTGTGGTAATGAGGAGGAGTCGTTATGAATACCCGCGTGAGAGCAAGTGGAGGAAGGCTATTTGATATATCGAATACTATATTTCTCAGCCTGATTATACTGATTACATTATATCCAATATATTATGTATTAGTTGCTTCTATAAGTGATCCAGTGAGCATGATGAAACATACAGGGATGTTATTTTGGCCAAAAGGTTTTTCATTAGAGTCATACAAGCATGTATTTGCATATCCTATGATCCCTGTGGGATATACGAACACTTTGTTCTATGTGTTCGTAGGAACTGCCGTTAATGTTCTTCTTACTACATTGGCCGCATATGGCTTGTCTCGAAAAAACCTTATGTTTAGTGGTTATATAATGATGATCATTACGTTTACAATGTTTTTTAGGGGCGGTTTAATTCCAACCTATTTACTTGTGGAAAGAATGGGGATGGTGGATAATCGTTGGATTTTGATCATATGGAAAGCAGTGCAGCCATGGAACTTAATCATTATGCGGACGGGATTTGCAGCTATACCGGATAGCCTTATTGAATCCGCACGCATCGATGGAGCATCTCACTTCAAAGTACTATGGAAAATAGCAGTTCCGGTATCAAAAGCAATCATTGCAGTTATGATACTTTTCTATGGCGTTTACCATTGGAACGCATGGTTTTATTCGATGGTTTTCTTGCGCACAAGAGTTTTATATCCGCTACAGCTCGTTATGAGGGAAATACTTGTTGCGAATGATACAAGATATATGACGGAATCCTTTGTTAGTATGGATGATAAGCAAACTATTGCAGCAACCATAAAATATGCCACAATTATAATTTCCACGGTACCAATACTCTGTGCATATCCGTTTTTACAGAAGTATTTTATAAAGGGTGTAATGATTGGAGCTATTAAGGGCTAAACTTATCTGTTAAGGGGTCGAACAGTGATTCAATCACTGAGTGAACTAATATATAACTAATTAAGGAGGTTCAAATGAGCGAGCGCTGGTGGAAGACTCATCCGTGGAGGTTAATACAAACGAATCTGCGGGAAATTGACATGCAGGATATTAGTGCAAAGGAGTATGTAAGGCAACTGAAAGAATTTAAAGCTACGGTGGTTATGCTGAATACAGCGGGTATCATATCCAGTTATAAGACTGAACTTCCCAGCCACTACCAAAGTCCGTATTTAGCAGGAGATTCAATTGAAAACATTATTGATGCCTGCCACAGTGAAGGTATTAAAGTTATAGCTCGTACAGATTTTTCAAAGATACGAAGGCCTTTATATGAGCAAAATCCCCACTGGGCATACATATCTCCTGATGGAAAGATTATTGATTACAACGGGGATGTTCACGCTTGTATCAATGGTGAGTATCAACAAAAACATGCATTGGATATTATGCTTGAGGCAGTGACTAAGTTACCGGTAGATGGGATATTCATAAATATGGGTGGCTATCGCGTAAATGATTACAGCTACAATTATTATGGAATATGCCATTGTGACAATTGTAAGAGGTTGTTTAGAGAGTGGTATGGATTAGATTTACCGAAAGCTGAAAACTTGAATGATCCGACATATCGAAAGTATAAGGTTTTCCAAAGAGAAACAATGAAAGTATATTCAGGGAAGATAGCGAATGCTCTGAAAGCAGTGCGCCCGGATTTAGCAATTAACGGTGTAGACATTTTTCGTCAGGAGTCAAATACTGAATATGGCCGTCCTTTGCCTCATTGGCAATATAGTGCTTCATCCAATACAAGGTCTGCGATTTGTACATATCCGGGTATAATAAGCAGCAACTCCACGGTTGATTTTATCGGATTTTTCTATAGGCATGTTGCAGTAAACCCGGTTCAGCAAGAGCTGAGGCTTTGGCAGAATCTCGCAAATTGTGGAGGACTAGATTACTATATTATCGGCCGGCTGGACAATCATCAAGATCGCTCAGGTTATAAACATGTTAAAAAAGTTTTTTCTTATCATGCCGCAAACGAGCAAACCTACAAAAATCTCTCATTGCATGCTGATATTCTAATAGTACGTGAAAAAGACTGGGATGTAAATATAAGCGAAGCTCGGGGTTGGATACGCTTCCTTACCGAGAGACACTTTCTATTCGACGAGGTAGTAAATACAGGCTTTAAGAATGTAGATCTCAGTAAGTACAAGGCGATTATTCTAGCGGATGTGCGGTACTTGTCGGATGACGATATTAAGCGGATTGACGAGTATGCCATAGAAGGCGGTACAGTCATTTCAGCAGGTGAAGCTGGCTTGTATGATTCAGATTATGAGCCTAGAAATGGTATGCCACTAAAATGTATGGGAGTAACGAAAATTAACACTATACGGGATGACATGGTATCTGCAATGCTGTTACTTGACGATAAAATACACTTCCAGTCCCTTGAAGACACAGATGTCCTGTACTTTGGAGACAAATACATATTTGCAGAGTATGAAGAGGGTACTAATCAGAGGCTGAAGCTGATCCCACCACACGACTACGGGCCTCCTGAAAGGTGCTACTATACACAGGTAACCAATTTGCCGGGATTTACAGTGAAGACCTACGGCAAAGGTAAAGGGATTCATATACCTTGGTGGCCGGGTAAGCTGTTCTACCGGGAAGGGTATGTTAACACGTTGAATTTTATTGTTGATTTAATGGAAAATGTAGCTGGAACTAAGCCTATAGATACAGATCTGCCACCTATGGTAGAGATTACATTGTGTAAAGGCAAGCAGCAGAGGTTTGACATACTGCATCTTGTAAATATGTCGGGACATTTTGGTACAACATTTTATGAGCCAATAAACATAAACTCTGCCTACGTTAGATTCGCATATCCAGATGCTCCTTCAAAAGTGGTAAGTCTGGTTGATGGAAGGGAAGTGCCATATGAATTTAGTAATGGCATGTTGAAGATTCAAGTAGATGATTTGGGCGCCTTTGATGCATTTATGATTAGGCAATGAAAGTGTTTGTAGTATTCATAAGGATAATGACATTTATTAACTTCAACGGAAAAAGATCATGACTACTGTATACAGTAATGCTAATAATGACACAAAAGAAAGGATGTGTAGCGTATTGAAAAAGTGCTAAGCGTATAGTCCTTCAATTTATTGAAAAAAGGGAACAGCTATGTTATTAATAAAAAATTCTTAGCAATCGTTCTCTAATCGCGACAAAAAAGAAAGGGAGTGACGTATTGATGAAAAAATATTTCGTTATCATTCTTTGCTTGGCTTTGTTTGTTGCATTAACTACGGGGTGTAATGTATCAGACAAAAAGGACATGCAAAATGACCAATCAGGAAGTGTTAACCAAGAAGTGAAGCAACCGGATAGCAGTAGTGAGAGTAGTGATACAGAATACAAATTACCATTGACTACTGAAAAAATAACACTGACTTATTTTCAACCTGTTGATATAAAAAAGATTGGCGTACACACAAATGATTACAATGAGTTACTACAGTTTAAACTCTTTGAAGAAAACACGGGTGTACATATTGAGTTTATGCACCCTCTTGCTGGACAGGAAGACCAGCAGTTTAACCTGATTGTTGCGTCCAATCAGCGCCCGGATATGATGTTTAAGAGGGATTGGAGCAAGATAGCCGGGGGTCCACAAAAATTAGTGGATAATGGAGTGTTTATGAACTTAAAGGAATCCTTTGAGAAGTACTCTCCCCATTTGCGTCAGTTCTTAGATGAGCATCCTGGTATTGACAAACAAATAAAAACAGATGAAGGCATATACTATTGCTACCCTTATATTCGATATGACCAAGATTTGAAGAATTTCATGGGGTATCAGGGCAGAGCTGACTGGTTAGAAAAACTAAAAATTGCTCCACCCCAAACAATAGCTGAGTGGGAAAATGCGCTTCAACTTGTAATGGAGACGGATTTGGATGGCGATGGAGATCCTACAAACGAAATACCCCTTATCGCAGGTTTACCATCAGAGGATTTTACAATATATGGTTTCGCTGGTGCATGGGGGTTTGAACCTCACCTATATGTGAACAAAAACGGGAAAGCAGCATTTGGGGCACTACAGCCAGAGTACAAGGAATACCTAAAAACGATGGCTAGGTGGTATGAAAAGGGCTATATTGCTCAGGATTTCATAAGCATGGATGTACAGCAAAGGCAAGCAGGAGTGATGAATGGAACAGTTGCTTTTTGGTATGAAGGACTAGGGCAAGGCATGGATGCATTTATCGTGGCTCTTGGTGGAGATCCAAATATTATCGCCGCATTTAATTACCCGACATTAAATGAACACAGCGATACGCCGATGTTCTTCGATGGAACTCCGTCTGAGTTTGGTGATATTGGTACAGCGATTACAACAAACACCAAGTACCCTGAACTTTGTGCAAAATGGCTAAATTATTGGTACACTCCTGAAGGACATGAAATTGTTAACTTTGGCCAAGAAGGTGTTACATTTAATTGGATAGATGGGTATCCAAAGTATGTTGAAGAAATCGCCAACAACCCGGATCTGCCGGTATCCGTTGCACTCGGTAAGTACACATTGGGATGTTCAGACGGCCCATTTTTCCATGACAGGCATTGCCGTAATCAACGTATGCTTAAGTGGGATCAGCACGTTGAAGCAGGTTCCATGTGGAAGAAGGCGGATGTCAGTGGTATGATGCCGTTTGTGTCAATTAGTTCAGATGAAAGTATGGAAGCAGCAGACATACAAAACGAAGTTATAACTTATGTGGATGAAATGACCTTACAATTTATTCTGGGAATCAGGGATATTGATGCTGAATTTGACACCTTTCAGAATACAATTAAGGGCATGGACATTGAACGTCTTTTAGAGATATATGATAGAGCCCTTGAGCGCTATGCTGAACGCTAATAAGTAGCAGGTTATATAGAGAAGTTTTGGGATAGCTTTATACCAATACTACTTCGACAATACAGATCATATTTCCCAAGACTTTCATATAACCCCAGAGGCCTTGTTCTTTATCCACAACAGGTCAGAGGTGGATTTCGCATTGTTACATTCGATGTGGATGGAGCCACCTCTGATCTGTGACCATTACAAGAGTTTTGTAAGACGACAGGGATAAGCAGAACCCTATATTCTACATAAAACAAAAATAAATACTAGAGTTTCAGAACACGAGTGTTTTCCATAACTACCAGGGCGGAGAACTATGACGTTGGTTCTTGACATAAGTGAACAACCCTAATCTGATTGACAGTCCAGGTAAGGAAAGGCTTGGAAGAAAGGAAGTGTTTGAGTGTAGCGGTTCGAGACGAAATGGAGAAGAAATTCTTCATCAGATATCTTCTGTGATAGAGTCTATACGAGTTTTATGGTATAATTGGCATATAAAAAACATTGCAGGCAAATTGCTTATTACCGTTTATGTGTTCTGATGAGCTTAAAAATGCTATCAAAAACAATACCGCAAACAAATGCGCCTTTTTGCAAGCGTTTGACACTTGTTAAGGTTTGTCCAAAGTATCTTATAAAAACGATATAAAGTGTGGATTACGTAATCAGGTAGTTTGTATGACAAGTGAATTTATTACAGTAGCGTTTGAAGTGGAGGGCTTACTGTGAAAATGCGGATTCTAAAGATGAATAAAAGACTGATTAAGAATGCCAGAATGTTCTTAGTGTTTTACATACTTGTCATAATGATACCCGTTTTTATTTCAGCTATAGTATGTACCTTTGCAACAAAATTATTGAGAGAAGAAACAAGCCGTTTGAAAACAATGATGTTGCAGAATGTGGCAAACGAAGTTGATAATCAATTCTCAAAAATAGAAGAATTAGTTCAGCAGATTATCATGAATTATGATATTCAAGCTTTTTGTAAAGTGCAAAAACCTTTTACCTCGAAAACACGCTATGATAGGTTAGAGGTTATCCGTTCCTTGAAGGCATACCGATCTGGCGATGATAATATTATTGATGATTTATATATTTATTATCCTCTATCAGGCTATATTATTTCACCAAAAGCTGGATATGACGAGGAATTTTTCTTTAATAACGTATGTAATTATTTACACTTCTCTTCCATTGATGAAATGAGGCAGTTTCATACCGAAAACTATATCATGGCTTATGATTATGAGCTGAATGAAGTAATTAAAAAAGATGTATTTGAAAAAGAATATATTTTGCTGCTGCAGTCCTTAAATGTGTGGACCAGTGGAAAAGGAACGTTGGTTATTCAGATTGATAGAAAAAAATTGTTGGAAATGCTGACGAAAAACATTGATGAAGGTCAGGTTGCTATACTTAGTATGGAAGGTGAGGTTTTAGCAAGTAATGGGTGGGAGCAAGACGTGTATACACACCTTGGTCCATCTTTATTAAGTAATACGGGCAGACAAACAGTTACAGTAAACAATGAAAAATATTTACTAACGAATGTGACAGGAAAATCAGGCAATTTTAGGTATTATTATTCAGAATCCGAAAAGAAATTCCAGCATAAAGTTATACGAATAAGAAATATTACCTTTTTCGCAACTCTGTTTACATTATTTTTTGGGATGAGTATAACATTCATTAGAAGTTCAAAGATATCTGATGGAATTAATAAAATGATTGATTCGATTAATGTATTTTCTGGTAAAGAAAAATCCAAAAATGAAGATGAGTTGGGATACATATGCAGGATGGTGACAGATTCATTCCAAAGAAATCTGTCTTTGAAGAAAGAGTATGAGAAACTTCTGCTAGAGAACAAACAATACTCCCAGCAGATCGCCAATAATTATGCTATGGTACAGAATAGCCTCTTAATGCGTATTATTGAAGGAAATTTAAATGAATATACCAATGCCCACCATCTATACAGTGATTATAATATTGAATTTCCGCACCCATTTTTTACAACAATGCTTATTGTATTTGATGAGATAGAGAATCAAAAGGAACATAAAACGGAAAAGAAAAGGCAGATTATAGGGTTTGTTCTTAAGTCTTTAGTAAAGGATGTCTTTGATAAGAAGGAGTCGGTTGTTTATTGTATAAACACGGACAGAAAGGAATTTGTTTTACTGGTTAACTACCACGAAGAAAGCAAGACATCACTATCCAGTTTGAAGGTTCTGGCAAAGAAGATTGGAGACTATATTTTTGAAAACTTTGAGCTGAGTGTGACAATCGGCATAAGTGAAATGCGCGATAGCATCCACGACATTCACCATTGCTACGTTCAATCCATTCGTGCAGCTGATTACCGCATTGTTCGAGGATATGGAGCAGTAATACAGTATAGAGAGATTCAGAACCAACAGAAGAATTACTTTTATCCTATCGAGTCAGAACTAAAGCTTATCAATTGTGTTAGGAATGGCGATTTTGAACGGTGCAGTGTTATAGTTGAAGATATTTTTAGAAAGAATTTTGAAGATACTAACCCTGATATTCTTATCACAAGATGTCTATTCTTTGACATCATGTCCACAGGATTAAAAGTTTTAGATAGTATTAATGCACCGCCCGCAGAAATATTTGGTGATGAATGCAATCCGATAGAGAAGTTATCTGATTGTAAGACTATTCATGATATGAGAAAGGTAATTCTAGGTATTTATAAGGATGTGTGTTGCTATGTAAATGGGAAAAAGGATAGGAATGATAAAGTATTGATGGATCAAATCTTAACGTTTATTAACGAGAATTATTCTGATGTTTGTTTTTCTCAGAACATGGTAGCAGAACGCTTTAACCTGTCCCAATCTTTTCTGTCAAGCTTCTTCAAGCAGCGTATGGGCATAAATATGACTGATTATATACAAAAAATGAGAATAGAAGATGCATGCACGCTTTTGAAGCAATCATCGTTACATCAAACTGAAATTGCGAAACGTGTAGGCTATGCTTCTGATAAGACACTAATCAGAGTTTTCAAGCAACTACAGGGGGTTACTCCTGGGCACTATCGTGAACTTCATTTTATTCAGAACGAGGGATAAATAGGGCATCATCTGCAAACAACCTGAACGGGAGATATAGAAAGTTGAGGGCGTGATTTGCTTGTGTTTTGAGGAGATGGAATGAAAGAATCAGTAAAAAAGATAGAGTAGGGGAGAAATAATGAGAGAAATTAGTGTAGTGATGACTACTGTTTCATATGAACAGAAGCACATGGAAAGATTAAGAAAAGTGTTTGGAATGGCTGAATTCATACATCTGAATGCAAACGACAAAAGAGGAATCACCTTAGCATTACAGCGTGCAGATGTAGCTGTATTAGGGGGAGATTTGGATGAGCGCTATTGGAAAGCACCTAAGCTTAAATGGGTTCACTGCGATCACGCTGGTTTGAATAAATCGGCACATCCTGAGGTATTCAAAAAGAATTTAATTGTAACGAGTTCTGCAGGTCGCTCCGCCCCAGCATTAGCCGAGCATGCATTATTCTTTATATTGGCTTTGGCATATAACTTTCCTGCTTTTTATACCGCGCAACAGGCTCACCAATGGGGAATACCCGGCCAGGGAAAACTTCGAAGTATCCATGGCCAAACATTAGGAATCGTTGGACTTGGGAATACTGGAAGAGCGTTGGCGATTAGAGCCAAAGCTTTTAATATGCGTGTTTTAGCTTATAATAGGCAATCTGTGAAGTTTGCGGGGGGAGTAGACGTGCTATATAGTCAAGATGCAGGTCAAAAGCCCGATAAACTCTTACAGGAAAGTGATTTTATTGTTCTCTCTCTGCCTCTCACGGATGTTACCTATCACATGATTGGAGAACGAGAACTGAAGATGATGAAGCCTACCGCTTTTCTAATAAATATGGCACGTGGTCCTATTGTAGACGAGAAAGCCTTGATTCAAGCACTAAATGATGGAGAAATTGCGGGTGCTGGATTGGATACTTTTGAGCAAGAGCCGTTACCGGCAGAGAGCCCAATCTGGGATACGCCCAATGTATTGATTACTCCACATTTCACACCGCCGATGCCTGACCGCACTGCCAGATCCTTAGATATTATCGCTGAGAATGTCCGCCGCTACTGTTCGGGAGAGGAAATGTTAAATATGCTTACCGAACGTGATATATTTACAAAATAGATACTTTGCCATTATCTTACCTACAGGCAACATTTGTTCTTTTGAAATCGACGCCGTAAACAGTATAAATGTAAAGTTTTACGCATTTATGAATTATGAGTAAATTTTATAAGATGCACACTTTCTCCGTTCAAGTTTATAATATAAGCTTGAACGTCGGCTTCAGCTTGCTACTTGATTTGGTTTGCGATAAATGGGTAAATTCTATTAGGAAGGAACACGATGCTGATATGCTTCGACAACAAAACCGGTCTTTTGTAGAAGGGTATTGAATTGTATTACTCATATAAGAAAAGAGGGAGGACATGAAAGAAAAATTCATCATCACGCTTGATCAGGGGACAACCAGCTCAAGAGCCATTGTATTTGATCATGCCGGCAAGATCATCAGTATGGCAAGCCGGGAGCACAGGCAGATCTATCCGCAACCAGGATGGGTTGAGCATGATCCGGAAGAGATCTGGCAAAATCAGAAGGATGTTTTAAATGAAGCAATTGAAAAAGGCGGGATCTCACTCGAAGAGATCCTTGCGATTGGCATTGCCAACCAACGTGAAACCGTTGTCCTATGGGATAAAAACACCGGAAAGCCGGTATACAACGCCATTGTCTGGCAATGCCGCAGAACTGCTGACATGTGTGGAGAACTAAAAAAAGATGGCCTCGAAGAGACAATCCACCAGAAAACAGGCCTTGTTATTGACGCTTATTTCTCTGGGACGAAAATCAGGTGGATTCTGGATAATGTTCCGGGGGCACGGGAAGCGGCCGAAAAAGGAAACATTCTTGCAGGGACAATAGATACATGGTTAATATGGAAGCTTACTGGCGGCAAAGTGCATGCGACCGACTTTTCCAATGCATCCAGAACCATGCTGTTTAACATTTGCGACTTGACATGGGACAAGGATATTCTGGAGCTGCTACAAATTCCAGCCTCTATTTTACCTGAGCCAAAGTCTTCCAGCTCTCTGTTTGGCTTCGTGGGAAAAAGCGTCCTTGGCAGAGAGATTCCGATAGCGTCTGCGGTAGGTGATCAGCAGGCCTCGCTGTTCGGGCAGGCTTGCTTTGAACCCGGCATGGCGAAGAATACTTACGGAACGGGGTGCTTCATGCTTGCGAACACCGGAAGAGAGGCGGTGTTTTCGAAAAATAAGCTGCTGACCACAATTGCGTGGGGGGTTGGCAACAGGGTGGATTATGCACTGGAAGGCAGTGTTTTTATTGCTGGAGCGGCAATACAGTGGCTCCGGGACGGGCTGAAGATCATTCAAACCGCCAGGCAGTGTGATGAGCTGGCTGAAAAAGTTACGGATACCCATGGCGTATATTTTGTACCGGCATTTGTGGGTATGGGAACGCCTTACTGGGATATGTATGCAAGAGGTGCCATCCTGGGGTTGACAGGAGGCGTTACACGGGAGCATATTGCAAGGGCTGCGTTGGAGGCCATTGCCTATCAGGTTAAGGATCTGGTTGAATGCATGAAAGAAGATGCCTGTTGTGATATTCGCTCGTTAAAGGTTGATGGTGGCGCGAGTGTCAGCAGCATTATGATGCAATTTCAAGCAGATATACTCGATGCGAAGGTAATAAGACCCCGGGTAGTGGAGACCACAGCAATGGGAGCGGCTTTTATGGCAGGTCTTCAAACGGGGATGTGGCAGAACCTTGGTGATATAACACGAATATGGGAACAGGAGAGGGTGTTTACCCCGACCATGAACACCGATGACGCCCGCAGACTATACGATGGATGGAAAAAAGCAGTGGGGCGGTCGTTGGAGTGGATTGACCGATAAAACATATAAGTTATAAACAGGTTCCCTGGTTTGAAATCAGGGAACCTGTTCCATCAGACGCTTTGTCTTTATTGCACAGTTAGTTTAAAGCCCTGGCAGATACTTTATTTCTCCATTTTTCGCAGCGGTCGCCAAAGAAGCCGACAGCCTTTTGATTCTCCATGACGGATACCACCTCACATTGGTTTGTACAGCCATTGCAGATGAAGCTTTTAGACTGGAAAGCTGAAGTCGACACTGAGAACCCCTTGAATTTGGTAGTTCGGTCTTCCTGTTGTATTTTCTCCCGTGCAAGAATCGCTGCACCGATAGCACCCATCACTTCATGATGCTGTGGAATGGTTATCGGCATCTGTAGGGCGGTTTCAAAAGCCCTGTGGATTCCTCTGTTTGCCGCAACACCTCCTTGAAAAATAACCGCTGGCAGGATTTCCTTTCCTTTTGCCACATTGCTCAAATAATTACGTACCAGCGCATCGCAAAGCCCTCCGATAATATCGCAGGTGTTATATCCCAACTGTTGCTTATGGATCATATCAGATTCAGCGAAGACAGCACAGCGTCCCGCAATCCGCACAGGAACAGTTGCTTTCAGCGCAAACTCACCGAATTCTTCAATGGGGATATCCAGTCTCTCAGCCTGACGGTCAAGAAAAGAACCAGTCCCAGCGGCACAGACTGTATTCATTGCAAAATCTGTAACAACTCCATTACGAATGATGATGATTTTGGAATCCTGCCCGCCGATTTCAAGGATGGTTTTTACATCGGGCATTGTGGATATGGAAGCGACAGCGTGGGCTGTGATCTCATTTTTTACAATATCCGCACCGATCTGGATCGCTGCGATTGCTCTGCCACTGCCGGTGGCACCGACTGCCATTATCTGTCGGTCATGATATTTTTCCCTAAGCATTGCAAATCCGGCTTGTACAGCCTCCATCGGACGCCCCTTGGTCCGGATATAATGCTTTTCAACGACCCTTCCGCTATAATCCACAAGGACCATGTTGGTACTAACCGAACCCACGTCAACTCCCAATGTATACATGACCTCTCCTCCTTTCTAGAAGGTCGGTGAATGCTTCAATTCTTGTCATATAACCCGCCTCACCGGTCATTTCGTCCACAACCAGCGTGAGTATGGGTAGATTTTTCTGCCGGGAGATGGAAGGAAGAATTGCTTTGGAAACAATCTCCGGCATGCAACCCATGGGGAATATCTGTATTGCACCGTCCATCCCTTCCTCTGCCGCAAGAACAGCTTCGCCAATGCACTCTCTGGCATGGCCACCGATATACAGCGGAAGGTACTCATCGGATGCTTTCAACAATTCTCTGGAGTTCAGCCGCATCGTCTTGAGCAGCATATCCTTTACCCACCAGCTGGGTGTAAGATGCCTGGATGTGGATATCCCCATATCCATTAGGACATCTTCAATATAAAGGTTTGTAAATGGTTCAATCACCGTATAGATCTCACCTATAATTGAAATTTTTATTGGATTTCTCTCAGGGCTGACGGGTATTTTTTGTATTGTTTCAAGATATTCTTGAAGCAGTGCGAGAGCTTTTTCGGGATCATTGCAAGAATAGACAGCATTCCTGCATTGGTTTAAAAGCCTTTTGCATTCTCCCGGTTTTTTTTCAAATCCTGCCCGCCAATGGGCCTCCTTTTCAATGTCATCCAAAAGCGTCATAGCTTTGTAGGCCATGAACAGGCTTTGCAGTTTTCGCATTCGTGTTTTTTTACTGTATGCACCAACCCGATGCATTCTGTGTAACAACTCGCACAACCCTATACTTTTCACCGGATCCAAGACGATAAAATCAATCTTATGACCCAATTGCTGCAATATTTTCATCTGTAGTTCGCAATACTCACCAAAGCGGCAAGGGCCGCAGCTTCCTACCAGAAGCACCGTATCGGCTCCCTCATGAATACCTGCCAAATAATTGCCGATCATCAGCTTGAATGGAAGGCATATTTCTTCCGGAGAGTATTTCGAACCCCAAAGCAGGGCTTCCCTGTTATTCAGAGGGGGAATGACATAATCCAATCCAAGACTGTCAAAGAGGATTTTGACTGCGATATAAACATTCCCCAAATGTGGTATTGTAATTTTCATTTTGTTCCCTTCTTTCCAACATGTCGACAAAAGCTTCAAGGCGTGTGTCAATGCCCGCTTCACCGGTGTGTTCATCCAGCTTTAGAACAAGCATTGGAAATTCCCCAACATGACAGCGGATCAGATCGATAATTACCGAATCAAGACCGCATGCGAAAGAGGAAAGATAGATAATGCCGTTCACCTTTTGCTGCTCATAAAACGCAGCTGCAGCACCATAAAGCCTGCGATGGAAAGTCCAAAAGGGTTTTTTTATCAGTTTTTTAAGCTGCAATCCGCATGCCTTGCTGCTGGCAAACTCTTCGGTAACTAAACCGATATCTTTTGCCCGAAGTTTTTTGACAATCCCCATATTTAAAAAGGTATCATTGATCAAATACGGATGCCCTGCCAGCATCACCGTCATTTTTTTGCCGGGTTCTAGAATGCCGGTCTCAAGATTGCATTGTGCCCTGATGGCATGCTGAAAGGCATTTCGGATTTTTTCCTTACTGGGGGTGATTTTCAGGCCTGTTGCAAGGCACCACTTATGCATTTCTTTCTGATTATGCATGTATAAAGGCACCTTTGTTATCTCTGGTAATCCAGGGATGCTGTGTGCAACCATTTCTGGAAGACCACAAAATTTTGGGCAAATGTATTCCTGCGTGTATATTCCCATAATTCTTGGTATCACCAATAAGTCACATTGATCCTTTAGGGTTGCCACATGCCCGTGATAAACTTTAACAGGTAAACAGGCTTCATCCACACAAACCTTTACACCCAGATTCATAATCTCTTGATTTGTTTCCTCTGACTCTATGACTTCAGCACCCAGATTCTGAAAGAAAGTTCTAAAGAAGGGGTGATATTTACAATATAGTAACCCCTTTGGTATTCCAACCCTCATTCAACCACGCTCTCCAGTTATATCGTGTTCCTCTGTCCGGTTTTATGTAGCCCGCTCCCGCCATATTCCTTTGGAGAGAAGCACTTTTTTGGTTCATCTCCGGAAAAAGGTTCCGGTAGATTATTATACCCTGAAAAGAAAGATTTATGAGGATTTGTAAACTTTGTACACATTTCTCTGTGAGTAATAAAAAGCACAGACACAGCGCAAAAAGTAACGCCAAAACCATGTGTACTGTATCAATATGAGTACAATTATACGCCAGAACAGGCTAGATTGTATCGATCGGTGAAACATTTTCCTTGAGAATAACGTCATACTGTTTTATGATAGGATGTGAAGTACTAATTATAATTGTCTGTTCATGCCAGGAAGAAAATTGGAACTACACAAAAGGCGAATAAACGATTATAGTATTTATGTATATCATTTTGTCCGATACAATAGGGGTAGGCTGAATGAAGAAAAACAAATTAATTATACTTGCAGTCATTTGTATTGCAGCGGGTATACTTGCCGGTATTGGAATATCTGAAATTGTTTGGAGGGAGAGATTTGTACTTGATTTTTCCGGGGTTTTTTCGGAAAATCCAGTCATCAAGAACACAGAAGACCCTGCCGAAGATCAAACCGGTAATAAAAAAGGCTTAAAAAAGGAATATTCTCTTACAAAAGATCAGAAATACTATAAGTCGCTTGTTGACGAAGACGACAGGAACGTTCTGATGATCGGCGAAGACGCTTACAGCGGCAGCTGGGATGCCATCATAATTGCATCCATTTCTGAGAAGAACAAGAAAATTCAGGTTTTGAACTTTCCTAGAGATATCTATATTGATTACAGTGAGGAAGTATTAAGCCAGTTACGTGAAAAATCCCCCAAATTGTATGAAGCAAAAGGGTTTCAGAAAATCAACGCTGCACACACTGTCGGAGCCCGGATAGGGTATAAAGCGGGAAAAGGAACTTTTTCAAACAGCAATATCGACTTTCTTGCGGATTTGATTGAAGAGATTTTCGAAATACGGGTTGATGATTATGCCTATGTGAATACCAAGGGGTTTCGGGACATTGTTGACCTTTTTGACGGCGTAACCGTTGAGGTTCCAGTGAGGATGAAATATGATGATCCCGTACAGGATCTCCATATTGACCTGCAGAAAGGAAAGCAACATCTAAATGGAGTGCAGGCGGAAGGCTTTGTGAGGTTTCGCCAGGGATATGATGACAACGGTGAGTTCAGGAATTATTCGGACCAATTTCGAAAAGAAAACCAGAACAAGTTTTTGGAGGCGTTCTTTAAACAGCATATTACGTTAAAAAACCTTGGAAAAATAGACGATATCGGCAAACTGATGAATGAAAATATTCGCACAAGTATTCAAAGCATGAAAACCATCACTTCCTATGCAAATATGCTACGAAAGGCACTTAGCGCGAATTATACCCGGGAATCACTTGTCATTGAATGCCCGGAGCCCAAAAAAATCGATGGTGTATACTTCGATATAATTCGCTCAAAATAATCAGAGGTCGTTTTTATGAAGATCTCATCATTTTCCCCTGATGCAGCGGAAGGGTTTGTCTTAACAAATCCATGTTTTTTTATTATGCTTCATACAAAGCGGAAAAATAAACGTAATATTAAATGTAGTTGAACATTCTGCCCATACTTTAACAACTATCATGGCGCGATTGTTCGCGCAACAGAAAATAACCGGTTCAACGGGAATCAATTCAGGAAAGGATGAATGTATCATGTTATTGAAGTACTTGGAAAAAACGCTCCATTTTGGGTTGGGACTGGTAACTTATTCTGCTGAAAAAGTAGAAACACTCGTAAACGAACTGGTCAAAAAAGGCGAGGTAGCTTCAGAAGACGCAAAAAAGCTGGTCAACGAACTGATTGAAAAAGGGGAGAACCAGAAGGAAACCATCAGAAAGTTTATTGAGGAAGAGGTCTCCAAAATCCAAAGTAACATTAATGCTAAGAAGTCAGATACCATAACCAGAGAAGAGTTAAGGGAAATTATCCGTGAAGAGCTTGCCCGGCAGAACGGAGAGACCGAACAGACCGAAGAAACCGAAGAGAGCGAACAGGATAGCGAAGATTAGTTCTTGCCAAGGGCTGCATTGGTTTACATTACAGTGGTAATGTAAGGAATAGGGGAGCAAAGAGCTCCCCTATTCCTTTGAGACAAGATACAGTCCGATTAAATTTCAGAGCCCTGCCGAAATTCATTTCGTATTGTATCAAACGCTCCCAAGGTCCTAAATTTTCTGCTTTAGCCAGAGAGTTCACGGCCATTGAGGGATTGTGTAAAGATTTTCCTGTTGCCATCCGATACTTAATATGAGTGAGCTACCAAAAAGTTTGACAAAAGTAAGAAAATAGGTATACTAAAATCATTGGAGGATTTTGTCTTAATATAGAGGTGTTTACGAATGATAAAAAAAGATAATTTTCTTGTTGCTTTTTTAAAAGGCTTGGTGCGCTTGGTTATCAGGGTCTTTTACGGAAACAAATTCAAAAAGAAAAGGACCATGCATGATATTAATTTCCTCGCACCCAAATCTGAGAATTTATATGAGCAAAAGAAGCGAAGGATAAGTGCCTGAGCCGATCAAATCAACTCCATTCAGTTTGCTCAGGTTCTACCATGCAAAAAGTAATGTTTCTTTGCTCGTAAATGGACATACCGCTGTAGACAGGTTACGACACCATGTTGAAATTTGTCAATGCATGATATGAAGTTAGGTTGTATTGACATCCTGTGGACAAAACGTAAAACAATCCACAGAAAACAACTGTGAAAAAGCAATAAAATACAAAAAAAGCCTAAAAGCATTGATATCAAAGGCACATAGCCGTTTTTCACACCAAAAAGATATCCACAGTCTTGTGGATATCTTTTTGTGTTTCAGGCCTATTTCGCCTGTTTGCCGGGGAAAACCATTGTGGACAAGCACTTTTCAGGCTGTGAGTTTATTTTTTTTTCTGTGGATATGGAAGGCTATTTGTCAGATAATCAAAGATCTCCTCGAAAACTGGTGTGTAAAATAGCAGCTGCCTGTGACGGGATACTCCTGTTACCTGATTGCTGATAACAGACTCAAGGCTTAACGGTTCCGAACCAATCCGGTATACTTTTGTATCTATGCCCCAGGAGGACAGCGTTGAACTGGGAAGAGGCACTACTTCATCATTTTCCAGAGCAATATTCGCTGTCTGGATGTTTTGATTCAGGCCTCTGTTGATGAAATTTGGAAAAACAGAGGTGTACAGTTCACTGGTAGGATACAGCTCTGTCAAAAAAGGTGTATTTAATAATGCTGCACCGGCTTCCGCCCAGGGTGTGCCAAAATGAGGGACATTAATAAAGATCAACTTGTGTACATTCTGCTTTTGTAAATAAGTTGTCTGAGAGGTATAGAACCTTGCTACGATACCACCGAGGCTGTGTGCAACAAGATCCATCCTGCCCGCATGTATTCCTTTTTCCTTCAGATCCAGCGTTGTACTGGCTAAAAATTTATCAAGTGCATCCGACATCGTTTCAAGATCGGTATCGGTGGCGTAATCCAACGAGTAAACCTGGAATCCCTTATCAAGCAAGTAATTATGAAGCGGAACCATGGCTTCTGAGGTATCCTGAAATCCATGAATCAATACAACAGGAGGGGTGGCCATCCTTCCTTCCCAACGAACTGGTGTGGCTTTATATGCATTCAGCTCCAAACAGACCGATATTTCCGAATGAAAATCTTCCCCATCCTCACCAAACTGATTCAGTTCTTCAGGGAAAAGAGTGATGATTGCTCGTCCGTCCTTGTCGGTGATAGGGTGGGACGGTTTCATCCGGACTGAAGAGTTGTTCAACCGAACATGGATAGAAGAAAAAGGGATTGGATTCTGATTGGAATCAAACAACGATACGTCCAAAAGAATTGGAGAGACCCCATCTGCACAAAATGTTGTATAGCCTTCCGGATAGATTGAAAAATGCATAACAAGGCTGTCATCAGGCGCCAGTAACAGGAATAGTTTTGTTCTGAAAAAGCCTGATGGGATTTCCATGGCTGAAAAAATTACCAAACAAATTATCAGGACAAGAAGAGGTTTTTTACAGGTTCTTTTCATAAATCACCTATGAATAATGATCTTCACACAATGATAAGAATGCGCAAAGAACATGGAAAATAATCAGTGCATACATATTTGTTACATTCAGAAGGATAAACTATAGGTGCACAAAGAAAGGAGATGAAACGATGAAGGTACGCGATGTAATGACAAAATCCGTAACATCCATCCGCCCCGATGCCACGATAAAAGACGCGGCACAGATGATGCAGCAGCACAATATTGGTTCAATACCGGTTGTTGATGCAAATGGACTCGTCGGTATCGTGACTGACAGGGATATTGTTGTCAGAAATATTGCTGATGGTCAGGATCCAGCGACTACGCCGGTAAAGAATGTGATGACTTCGCAGGTAACGACCGTTACACCAGAGGAAGATGTTCATGCAATTTCACAAATGATGGCCTCACGCCAGATCAGAAGAATACCTGTAGTAGAAAATCAACACCTTGTTGGAATGGTTTCCTTAGGGGATATTGCTACGACCGGAAAGACAAACATGGAAGCATCAGAAGCCCTGGCAGAAATCAGCAAGCCGTCAAAACCGCTCAAAACGATAGCAACCAAATAATAGCACGCATAGATTAATGGGAGCAGGTTAAAATAACAGCGTACGTTAAAGAGTTCAAGCAATCTTACAAGGCTTCGTGAAGAAGCATTGAGGAGGGATACCATGAGCAGGCGAAAAAGCATCATGTCAGAACGCCTCAAGGAAGAATTTGCGAAAGAACTCGGTGTATATGATACTGTGAAAGATCATGGCTGGGGTTCAGTATCCTCCAGGGACTGCGGGAATTTGGTAAGGATGGCTATTGAGAAGGCCAGCCGGAATTCCTAGGTTCGTTAAAATAAACTGCTGCAATCGAGTTTCATCAACTTTGGACCGACTGTATTGACAGCCTTTTCAAAGGATTGAAACCATGCTCTGCAAAGCTGTATATGTTGTTGCAGATGAAAAATGAAGTCATATTCAATTTTCATAAACGCAAAAGGATATTGCAGCAGATTGAAAACCGGGAAAAAACTCTTTAGCGTACTTCATGGAAAGAGCATGCATGCATGCTCTTTCTGTTCATACTCCCAATATGTTAGTGATGGCCATACATATCTAAGCTGCATTACGCGAATGTTTCCTATTATTGCACATCTTATTGCACATCTATCTCTCATCAGATACCTCTGAACAACGTCCTGCCATTATACCGTAAATTACCGCAGGCAAAGGTATTGACAACCGTTTTCAGGCCATGATATACTTACATAGCAAATTTATGGAGAGATGGTCGAGTTGGTTTAAGGCACCGGTCTTGAAAACCGGCGTGGGTTTTGCCCACCCTGGGTTCGAATCCCAGTCTCTCCGCCAGCTGAATATCCCCTTATTTTTTTGACACGGAGAAGTACTCAAGTAGGTCGAAGAGGCGCCCCTGCTAAGGGTGTAGGTCGTTCACGCGGCGCGAGAGTTCGAATCTCTCCTTCTCCGCCACAATTTATCCGAAAACCCTTGAAAAAATCAAGGGTTTTCGGCATATAACCAGGCTTATCACATCTTCATCCGGGCAGTTCAGATCAGCATCTTTTGGATTCAAATACTACAACGAAAAGGTACATCATTTCGATGCACATATTTACGACTGAACTACATAACATTAATGTAACAGGGCAATAAATACTATGTATGAATTCATTCAAGGGGGGGTTCGGTTGATACCATTCAACTCCAATCCGGAAGAGTTACTTCAGCATCTTGCGACCAGCGCTGAAAAGGGTCTGGATTTCGAAAGCGTTCAAAAGCGTCTACAGGAATTCGGAGAAAATAGGCTGAAGGAAGCAAAGAAGAAAACCAATCTGCAACGGTTTATGGATCAGTTTAAAGATGTGATGATACTAATTCTTCTTGCCGCAGCTATAATTTCCTTTTCCGTGGCCATTGTGGAGGGAAATGCTTCTGAATTTCTTGAACCTATCCTCATTTTATTGATTGTGGTATTAAATGCTTTGATGGGTGTTATTCAGGAAAGCAAAGCCGAGAAAGCACTCGAAGCACTAAATGACCTGTCAGCTCCCCATGCACGGGTAGTTCGTGAGGGAAGAGAAAAGGTGATCGATGCAAAAGGGCTTGTTCCTGGAGACATTATTCTGCTGGAAGCAGGAGATTTCATTCCGGCAGATGCCAGGCTTTTGGAGTCTGCCAGCCTGAAAGCTGAGGAGTCTGCATTAACGGGTGAATCTTTGCCTTCCGAGAAGGATGCCGGTGCATTGGTGGCTGAAAGTGCAACGGTTGGGGATCGTCACAATATGGTGTTTCTGGGCTGCAGTGTTACTTACGGCCGTGCCCGAGGTGTTGTTACCGCAACGGGGATGAACACAGAAATGGGTAAAATCGCAAACCTGCTGGAGGGTGCGGAAGAAACTAAAACTCCGCTGCAGGAAAAGCTGGCCCGCCTTGGTAAATCACTTGGCATCATCGCGCTGGCTGCCTGTAGCGTGATCTTTGCTATTGGTAGTATAACCGGAATGCGCCTGATGGAAATCTTTATGATTGCCGTTTCATTGGCAGTATCCGCAATTCCTGAAGGGCTGCCTGCGATTGTTACGATTGTTCTGTCCATCGGGGTGCAGCAGATGGTTAAGAAAAATGCGATCATTCGTCGTCTGCCAGCTGTTGAAACGCTTGGCAGTGCTTCTGTTATCTGCTCTGACAAAACCGGAACGCTGACACAAAACAGGATGACACTTGTAAAAGCGTATGCCGAAGGCATGACCGATCCGGAAGAGATCAATACCGACAACAGCAAAGAAATCCGACGTCTTTTGTTGTTCGGGATGCTATGCAGTGACGGCGTGGTCGAATTGAATGATGATGAGGTTAAGCATATCGGCGATCCAACCGAAACTGCCATTGTTCTGGCTGCTATTCATAATGGGATAACAAGGTCGGAATATGGCAAAAAGTATCCACGCATTGCCGAGATTCCTTTCGATTCCAATCGAAAGGCCATGTCCGTTGTTGTCCGGATGGAGGATAAAAACATTGTCATCGTAAAAGGTGCCTTTGATATGCTCATATCCAAGTGTGTCACCGGCGATGTTGAAAGGGCAGGAAGGCTCAATGAAGAATTAAGCAAAAACGCTCTTCGTATGATTGCACTCGCATATAAGGAAATCGATACAGTTCCCGAGACACCGAAACCGGAGGACCTGGAATCCGGTTTAATCTTCATGGGGCTGATGGGGATGATCGATCCGCCTCGTCCGGAAGCATATGAAGCGGTAAAGCTTTGCGTGAATGCCGGCATTAAGCCGGTCATGATAACCGGAGATCACGTGATTACGGCAGCAGCTATCGCAAAAGATATCGGTATCCTTCAGGAAGGCGACGATGCCGTATCCGGATCGGAACTGGCGGAAATGAGTGATGATATTCTGGATAGCCGTGTCGAGAATATCTCGGTTTATGCCAGGGTATCACCAGAGGACAAAATCAGGATTGTCCAGGCATGGCAAAAGAAGGGGCGTGTGGTATCCATGACCGGAGACGGTGTGAATGACGCACCTGCTCTGAAAGCGGCGGATATTGGCTGCGCAATGGGTATCACTGGGACAGATGTTGCAAAGGGTGCCTCGGATATGATTCTGACCGATGATAATTTTGCGACCATTGTAGAAGCGGTGAAGCAAGGCCGCGGGATCTACGATAATATTAAAAAGACTGTTGGTTTCTTACTGGGAACCAATATTGGTGAACTGCTGACTGTATTTTTTGCAATGATCATATGGCAGAAGTCCCCATTGCTGTCCATGCAGCTGTTATGGATAAACCTTGTTACCGATAGCCTGCCAGCCATTGCCCTGGGAATGGAAGCGGTAGAGGCGGAGGTCATGAGTCGTAAGCCCAAACCCAAGGATGAGAGTATTTTTGCACATGGTCTTCTGGCACGAATCATACTGCAGGGTGGGATGTTTGCAGCATTAACGCTGATTGGCTTCCGCCATGGGGAGCTTGTCACGGGCCAGCTTGCTGGCGGCAGGACGATGGCGTTTATAATTCTGGCGCTCACACAGGTTGTGCATTCTTTTAATATGCGCTCGAATCGTTCCCTGTTTCACATTGGACCACTCACCAATCATAAACTGAATATGGCAGCATTGATTTCTGCAGTATTGGTTCTTCTTGTGGTACTCATCCCGCCCATTTCAGACGCCTTTGGTGTAACCCGCCTTCCTGCACTCCTGTATCTGGAGGCCGCAGGGCTCGCACTGGTACCGCTGGTTGCAATGGAGCTGGCAAAAGCAATGGGTCTTATACGTCACCATAATTGAGCTTTGGAAGATACCAAAGAACCTGCAGAGTTTACACCAAAATGCCCCGGGGCGCTGCCTGGGCGCTCATTTATAGAAAAAAGTTGATAGTATCTACAGTGGCAGGTTCTTCTTGATTGCAGCAAAGAAGCACGCTGTCGATGGGGTCAGATTTTTTGGGAAGGATGCCATCCGTTGATTCCGCTGCGCTGGATAGCTCCGAACAGGTTGTCTTTAACTTCCCGGTTTTCTTCCGATAGGTTGTGGATAAGCTCTTTCATAGACTGTCTCTTGGTCTCTCCTTCAACTTTGCATCCACTGGGGACAGGACGGATACCCTCCATTTCAATGAATGATCGGATCTTTTTCTCTTCCAAATAAATCATGGGCCGGATAAGCGTTATGTCCTTTCGATCCAGATAGGTTACAGGAGAAAATGTATGCACTCTGCCTTCATAGAAAAGCGCCAGCAAAAGGGTTTCAATCACATCATCCCGGTGATGCCCCAAGGCCGCCTTATTGCAGCCGAGGCTTTTTGCCGTGCTGTATATTGCTCCGCGCTTCATATTGGAGCATAGAGAGCAGGGGTTTTTTTCATTGCGGACATCAAAAACAATTTTGGCGATCTGGGTTTCTTCAATATGATACTTCACATCCAAGCGGTGATAAAAATCTATCAAACTGTTAATATCAAACCCTTCGTTTCCCAGAGAAAGCGTAATTGCAACCAGATCAAAACGCTGAGGCAAAAACCTTTGCAGCTCTTTCAAACAATAAATCAAAGTAAGGCTGTCCTTGCCGCCCGATACACCGACAGCGATCCTGTCGCCGTCCTTTATCATATCATAATCGCTTATAGCTTTCCGTACTCTGGCTAGTAGCCTCTGAAGCATGATTACCCTCCATTTGAAAGAATCCTATATAACAGGCAGATTTATTATAACAACGGAAGCTTCTGCTTGCAATCCTCAGGAGGCAATTCGCAGGGA
Source organism: Clostridiaceae bacterium (assembly GCA_012522505.1). GTDB lineage: Bacteria > Bacillota > Clostridia > DSM-8532 > DSM-8532 > JAAYJG01. The sequence goes on along the minus strand of JAAYKJ010000197.1, from coordinate 21,175 downwards.
CCGTGTTGTTAGCTAAAATTCAGTTTGACAGTAAAATGTGGTTATGGTATATTGATTTAGTTGTAGTGTGCCTATAGATATAAAGTGGTGTGTGAGAATAGTTTTTTAGCGGAAGGAGGCATTGAACGATGTCAGATGCAAGAAGACGAGACAACCGGGATAACCGGGATTCCAACGACAGAAGAGGCGGAAGGCCTATGAGAAGAAGAAGCAGAAGGAAAGTTTGTCAATTTTGCGTAGATAAGGTTGAACATATAGATTATAAAGATGTTGGAAAACTAAGAAAGTTCCTTTCTGAAAAAGGGAAAATACTTCCCAGAAGGATTAGCGGAAACTGTGCAAAACATCAGCGCCAAATGACTACCGCTATTAAGCGGGCCAGACATATTGCACTTCTGCCTTACACCACCGATTAAAACCTGCAGCCTATAGATGATATCTATAGGCTGTATTTCAATCCACATACGTTGAACATTTTAGCAGCGCTCCGGTTGGTACGCACCTTACCGTACACGTTTGTGTGCAACACACGTTTTTGCTTGAAAAAACGCCATACCTGTGAGCATTTTATCAAATGCTACTTCATTGGGACGCCACTGAAGTATCGCTTTATTCCCCGCCTATTCGTGTTTTTTAGCCCTCTCGGCTGAAAATGCACTTCCTCTATTTTTGGACTTTAGGGCACGGGGTCTTAGGAGCATATGATAATATAATTGCTGAAATAATACGGGAAATTGAAGCACATAGGCCAGCCAGTGTTATAATCATATACACAGGGAAACCTGAAAAAGGGTGTGAGGAGAGCGGTGGCCATATGGGCAGAAATCTTGATATAACAAGGAACTTACGAATTGTCGAGAATCTGAAAAGTATATTGCTAGATGATGTTGCGGGGCTATACAGGCACCTTGCCGATCCTGTTCTTGAAGATACCCGCAATGTGGCGGCAGACACGTTGTCGGATTTGATTGTAGTCGGATACCTTTTGGGAAAAAGGCTTGGTGTGGATTATTCCACAATGGACAGGCATATCTCGAAAAAAATCCGTTTAGGCCTGATTCATGAAAATGAAATTGAGAAATATTTCGGAGATCTGTCAGAACTTGCCCGCATGCGTTCAGGTGAGGTTCACGAAGCGAAATAGAGGTATTAAAATACCCCAGGGAAGTTCAATTTAAGACGACAGAATATGAAAGGAAAATTCCTGCAAGTGAAGTATAGCCCAACCAACCACAAATAAACCGGAGGTATTTTAACATGAAAGTCATTTTAAAGCAGGATGTTCGAAACCTGGGTAAAAAAAACACGATGGTGAATGTCAACGATGGTTATGCCCGTAACTTTTTGATTCCCAAGGGGCTTGCGGTGGAAGCGAGTGCTTCGGCCATCAACGAAATGACGATGCGCGAGAATGCGGAAAAAACGAAAAAAGAAATTGAGTTCGCCAATGCAAGGAAAACAGCGGACAAAATAAAAGGAGTTACCGTTAATTTTTACTCTAAAGCAGGTGAAAACGGAAAGCTTTTTGGTTCAATAACCAGTAAGGATATCGTAGAAAAGCTTGAGAAGGATTATAAAATCCAAGTGGATAAAAGAAAGGTTGTCCTGCCCGAGGCGATTAAGGCTTTGGGTGAATATGATGTCGAGCTCAAGCTGTATGCAGGTGTTTCAGCAACGCTAAAAGTGCAGGTTGCCAATCAGGATTAGCCGGCTAAAAGGGTTTGCCTGTTTATCCCAGGGAAACAGGCACATAGAAACTTTTCGATTAGCTTAGGGGGCCGACATGGAGACAGGTCTAATAGACAGGGTACCGCCACATAGTACGGAAGCAGAACAGTCGGTACTGGGATCACTCCTTTTAGATAAGGAATTATTGCCGGATATTGCCGGAAAACTAAACAGCGAAGATTTTTATATGGAACAGCACCGTGAAATATTCGAAGCGATACTGGATCTTTATGAACAAAACAAACCAGTAGATCTGATCACTGTTTCGGAACAACTGACCAAAAGAGGCACGCTTTCCAGGGTCGGTGATTACGAATATCTTTCAAATCTGGCGGTTGCTGTTCCGACTACTGCAAATGCTCGCCATTATGCGGAAATTGTAGAGGAAAAATCGATATTAAGGAAGCTGATTCAAGCATCCAGTGAGATCACTAAGAAAAGTTTTGAAGCAACCGGAGATGCAATGGATGTATTGAATGATGCTGAAAAACGTATATTTGAGATCGTTCAAAACCGTAACCAATCCGGGCTTGTCCACATCAATGAAGTCATAGACGATACTTTTTTACGCTTGGAAAAACTATACAATAACACAGATGAATTTACCGGAGTTCCCAGCGGCTTTGTCGAATTGGACAGAAAGACCTCGGGTTTCCAGAAGTCCGATTTAATCTTGGTTGCAGCAAGGCCGGCCATGGGTAAAACAGCCTTTGCTCTGAACATTGCCGCATACGCTGCATTACACAGGCAGGTTCCGGTAGCCGTGTTCAGCTTGGAGATGGGCAAGGAGCAGCTGGTCAGCCGTATCCTTTCTCTGGAATCACTTGTGGAGCTGGAAAAAATGAGAAGCGGAAAACTGGAAGACAATGATTGGATAAAGTTGGCAAACGCATTGGGGCCCTTGTCAAAAGCTCCTATATTTATTGACGACAATGCCGGAATTAACGTGATGGAGATCATGTCAAAATGTCGCAGACTGAAAATGAGGAGGGGCTTGGGGCTTGTTATGATTGACTATCTTCAGCTGATGCAAGGACGAAAACGCAGTGAAAACCGGCAGCAGGAGATATCTGAGATCTCAAGATCTTTGAAAATCATGGCAAAAGAATTGGAAGTTCCGGTAATTGCCCTATCACAGCTCAGTCGTGCTCCCGAAATGAGAGCCACCAACCATAGGCCCATTCTATCCGATTTGCGTGAATCTGGAGCCATTGAGCAGGATGCTGATTTAGTCATGTTTTTGTATCGAGATGATTATTATAATGAAGATACCGATAAGAAAAACATCAGTGAAATTATTATTGCAAAGCACAGAAACGGCTCGATAGGTACAGTAGAGCTGGCATGGATACCACAATATACGAAATTTGGGAATCTGGAAAGAGGAATTTAGTTCAGCGCATGAGAAACCTTTTAGAGAGAATTGATTTATGGGCAGATAAGAAGCATGTTTTACTGCCGGATACTTCCGTTGTTGTGGGGGTTTCCGGCGGTGCAGATTCGGTCTGCCTTCTGCATGTGTTGCGTAGTCTCTCGAAAACCCGCTCTTTTTCTGTTTTTGCAGTTCATATCAATCATATGTTGCGGGGAACTGAATCAAATGACGATGAAAGCTTCGTCAGGGATTTGTGTTCCTGCTGGCAGATCCCGCTTCAGGTCTTCAGGGAGGATGTGGGTGCTTTTTCAAAAGAAAGAGGTTGCTCGGTCGAAGAAGCGGGGAGGATCATTCGGTATAATCATTTCCGCCATGTGATGGAGGAAGTTGGCGCATCTTATATTGCTGTTGCCCATCACGAGGCAGATCAAGCCGAAACGGTTTTTCTTCACCTGCTGCGAGGTAGCGGGATTGAAGGCCTGTGCGGGATGGAAGAGGTTTCATGTAACATAATCCGGCCTTTTCTGGGAATCAGCCAACGTGAGATCGAAGCTTATATTCAAAAAAACCATCTTCAATACCGTACTGACAGCAGTAATCAAGACAATTCTTATATCAGGAATACGGTTAGGAATGAACTTTTTCCGCTGATACAGGCAAAAACAGGGTACCCGGTAGCAGCATCGCTGATAAGAGCTTCAAGGTTGTTAAAGACTGATAGGGATTATCTGTGTCAGGCAGCTGATAAGCACTATCATGCCTTAGTTGTTGAAAGGGACAAAAACACAGTTGCATTTAAAAGGCAAAGTTTCAATGCATTACACCCTTCTATGGCAGGAAGATGTATTCGCATGGCGTGGGAGGAAATAACCGGGAGCATGGCAGGGCTTGAAGAAAAGCATATTGCTGCAGTTATGAAGTTATCGGACAGGAAGGGTTCGGGCAAGTCCATCGCATTTCCAAAAGGTATCCGTGCAGTTGTTGAATACGAACGGCTTCTTATTACAAGGAAACGAAGGGAAGAGAACACATCCTTTTTCTTTCCGGTCTGCATACCGTCCTCGGTCGAGCTGCACGATCTTGGAGTTTGCATTGATATGTCTTTGCATTCAACAGACGACTATAAAAGCTGTTTTGGAAGCATTGAAAAACCAGAGGAAAGAAAACTACACCAAATCTTTGATTATGACAAGATAAGAGAGGGAATAAATAAAGCGGAGATGCGGCACAATGCTTCTCTCGTTATAAGAAACAGATTGCCCGGTGATATTTTTTTCCCATTCAACAGCCCCGGAAGCAAGAAACTAAAGGAGTTCTTTATTGATCAGAAGATCCCCCGGAACGAAAGAGAAAGAATCCCTTTACTTGCGGTTAATAACGATATAATATGGGTAATAGGTTTGAGAACAGCAGAAAATTATTGCGTTTGTGAAAATACAGGGACGGTTCTTTCTGTCAGGGTGACTGTTATGGAAGAGCACGCCACCTGAATTTTTACCATGACAAAGTGAACGGATGTTATGATCAACAATTTGGAGGAACAGATCATGAAATTAAAGGTATTGGTATCAAAAGAACAGCTCGAAGAAAAGACCAGTGAACTTGCTCAAAGAATAACCCGCGATTACCAAGGCAAGGAACTGGTTCTGGTTGGTGTCTTAAAGGGTGGTTTTATTTTTCTTGCAGATCTTGCAAGGAAAATAGATATGGATCTGACCATTGAGTTCATATCAGTATCCAGCTATGGAAGTTCCACGGAGTCTTCTGGTGTTGTTCGGATCATTAAGGATATTGATACCGATGTTACAGGTAAGCATGTGTTGATTGTTGAAGATCTGATCGACACCGGTCTGACACTGAATTATCTAAAGGGCTTGTTCAATTCTAAGGGCTGTGCCAATGTCAAGCTTGCGGCAATCATGGATAAACCGGATCGCCGTAAAGTTGATTTGAAGGTGGATTATTCCGGAATTGTCATCCCAGATGAATTTGTCGTAGGGTATGGTTTGGATTGGGCTGGGAAGTACAGAAACCTTCCAGAGGTTTGTGTGGTTTTGGAAAACTGACGTTGTGTTTTAAAAGGTTTTATGCTAATATAACTAAAAGTGAAGGCAGGGTTTTCCAGATGATTCGATTAGTATACAACTTGCCGCAAACCTGTTCTGCTGTAGCTGAACACGATACGTTTTACAAAGTAAAATATGTATGCAACTTTTATACTACAATATGAATCTGTGGCTTCGGCGGCTTCAACCCCTACCAAGCGAAGAACGAAGGAGTTGTCGGCTTAAAATATACGTTAGTCATTCGTGACCTACCGGCAATACCAGTTTACGATACAAGTCACTCATAGAAGTTGAGTATTCAGCAGTTTGATGGGAAGTTTTTAGCGGTTATGAATTTAGCTGTTTTTGCGAAAAATAACAGCATCAGCATACCGATATGAGGTATTTTGCTGACGGGAGGTTGGCTCATTGAAAAATGTAAGGGGAATTAGTTTCTATATTATATTGATTGTTATCATTTTTATTATCATTGCGATGTGGAGTGATTTCAATAGTCCACTGGTTCTGAAATACAGCCAGTTTAAAAATGAACTGTATGCCGGTAATATCAAAAGCCTGCAGGTTCAGGGGCTGGATGCGAAGGTCATTCTTGCAAGGCCTTCGGGGGAGTTAAAAGAAAATGTTGTTTATAGAACCAGCTTTCTATCTACGGAACACGTCACTGGGCTTATTGATGATGCAATGGACAAAGGTCTTTTGAACGATGTTAACTATCCGCAGGAGGCAAGGCCGCCTTGGTGGCTGACCATCCTGCCTACATTGGTAGTTGTCGCATTGTTCATTCTGTTCTGGGTCTTCTTTATCCAACAGTCTCAGGGCGGTGGCGGAAGTAGGGTCATGTCTTTCGGCAAAAGCAAGGCCAGAATGGCATCAGAAGATAAAATGAAGGTCAGATTTGATGATGTTGCTGGTGCAGACGAAGAAAAAGAAGATCTGATGGAAATTGTGGAGTTTCTGAAAGAGCCCAGAAAGTTTGTTGAACTTGGCGCCAGAATTCCGAAGGGTGTTCTTCTTGTTGGGCCTCCCGGTACCGGTAAAACGCTTCTGGCAAAGGCTGTATCCGGTGAAGCAGGAGTACCATTTTTCTCTATCAGCGGTTCGGATTTCGTGGAAATGTTTGTCGGTGTTGGTGCATCCCGTGTGCGTGATCTGTTCGAACAGGCGAAAAAGAACGCACCCTGTATCATATTCATTGATGAAATTGATGCGGTAGGCCGTCATCGTGGCGCAGGGCTAGGCGGTGGCCATGATGAGAGGGAGCAGACACTGAATCAGCTGCTCGTAGAGATGGATGGCTTTGGTGTGAACGAAGGTGTTATTATTCTGGCGGCAACCAACCGTCCAGATATTCTGGATCCAGCGTTGTTACGTCCGGGGCGCTTTGACAGGCGGGTTGTGGTTGGCCTTCCCGATATTAAAGGCCGCGAAGAGATACTGAAAGTGCATTCCCGTGGAAAGCCACTTGGTGAGGACGTGGATCTGAAGGAACTTGCAAAAAGCACTCCTGGCTTTACAGGAGCCGATCTGGAGAACCTGCTGAATGAATCAGCCCTGCTGGCTGCCAGGAAAGGGAAAAAAGAAATCTCCATGAATGAAATTAAGGAAGCAACCTTTAAAGTGGTTGTGGGTCCGGAAAAGAAGAGCCGGGTGATGAGCGATAAGGAAAAGAAACTCACCGCATACCACGAGGCTGGGCATGCGATTGGTGTCAGAGTGGCCTCCACAACGAACAAGGTGGACCGGGTTTCCATTATTCCATCTGGAAGGGCTGGTGGGTATACTGCCCACAAACCCGATGAGGATATTTCCTACCAGACGAAATCACAACTACTTGAAGATATTGTTATCGCTCTGGGAGGGCGTGCTGCGGAAGAACTGGTGCTGGGTGAGATTTCCACAGGTGCATACGGTGACTTGAAGCATGCCAACCGTATCGCTCGTGATATGATCACAAAATATGGTATGAGTGAGAGCCTTGAAAACTTGTTCTTTGGCGATGAAAGTGATGAAATCTTTTTGGGGAAAAGCTACGGACATGCAAAGAACTTCAGCGAAGAGATGTCCTCAAAGATTGACGTGGAAGTAAAGAAAATCATCGATGAACAATATGCCAGAATTAAAACCATATTGAACGAGAACATGCAACGTCTGCACGATGTTGCGCAGGCCTTACTTGATAAGGAGCGACTGGAAGGGTTTGAGTTCGAAAAGATCTTTACAGAGGGTTATGTTCCCGAGGAAAATAATGAGGAAGAGAACCCTGACTTGCAAGAGTGAACCTTCAAGATGCATACAGTTACAATCAAGCCTTACCTGAACGGGTAGGGCTTTTTTATACCGATAAAAACGTAAGTTTCAATATTCCAGAAATAAATAAAAGAATATAGACATAAAATAATTGTAGTTGAAAGAAGATGGCTACATATGGTAAAATAAAAGCATTCCTTTACCGAACAGTGGCTGCGTTTGTGGACAACGAAAAAGGAATGGTGTTGTTTTTGAAACTTGAGAAGACCAGTGTGGGAGGAATAAAAATGACCAGGCAGCAATTCAGGGAATGGGTAAATAAAAGCATACGGATATTAGATGGGGCAACGGGAACAGAGCTTCAAAAACTGGGGATGCCATTGGGTGCGTGCCCGGAAAAATGGGTATACGATAATCCGGATGCCATTAAAAGGATTCAAAGAGAGTATATTGAAAGCGGCTCCGATATTATATATACCTGTACCTTGGGTGGGAACGGCTTGAGGCTCAAGGAATTCGGGATCGACGATGTGGTAGGGATAAACCGAAAACTGGCACAGACCTCAAAGGAAGCCGCTGCCGGGAAAGCACTGGTGGCGGGGGATATCGCTCCAACCGGACAGTTGATGGAGCCTTTTGGCCTATATCGTTTTGAGGAGATTGTAAATATCTATAAGGAACAGGTGAAAGGACTTCTTGCGGGCGGTGTAGATCTGTTTGTCATAGAAACGATGATGGATATCCAGGAAGCAAGGGCGGCCCTCCTGGCAGTAAAGGAAAGCTGCAGCCTGCCAGTGATTGTTACGATGACCTTCGAAAAAGGAGGTCATACAATAAACGGAACCGATCCGCTGACCGCACTGGTTACCCTCCAAAGCATGGGTGCGGATGCTGTTGGGTGCAATTGCTCCACGGGTCCGAAAGAAATGCTGGAGATCATAAAAAAACTAGAACCGTACGCGAAAGTTCCCCTGGTGGCAAAACCCAATGCCGGGATACCGAAGCTTGTCGATGGCAGAACCGAATTTGACATGGATGCGGATGAATTCGCATCCTACACACAGGATTTTGTTGACGCCGGAATAAGTATGTTGGGAGGATGCTGTGGAACAACACCGGAATTTATCCGTAAAATTTCCCGTATCACAACGGGCCAAAACAGTCAAAAGTCGGGAAATATGAACGAAGCATTAATGCTTTCCTCATCCCGGCAGACAGTATTAATCGATAGGAGCCTACCGGTTTGTGTGGTCGGACAAATTCATCCAGCTGAAAGAAAAGAGCTACAGGAGGAACTGAAGGAAGGATCCATGGAGTTGGTAACCGAATATGCCATGGAACAGGTTGATGAGGGTGCGCTGGTTCTGAATGTGAATGCCAAAGCCGAGGATATGGATGAGGTAAAGGGCTTGACGGATATGGTATCGGCTTTAACTGGCGTAGTACAGGTTCCACTGTGCCTGGATTCGTCTTCCCCGGAAGCGTTGGAGTCTGCTTTACGAATTTATCCCGGCCGGGCGTTGGTCAATTCGATCTCATGCGAAAGGATGAAGCTTGAGAAGATTCTCCCAATCGCCGCAAAATATGGCGCTGCATTTATACTGTTGCCTGTGGATGATGACGGGGTTACTGGAACGGCTGAAGAGAAGATACAGAGGATTCAGAAGGTATATCATGAAGCTGAAAAATATGGCTACACAAAATCTGATTTTATTGTTGGCGATCTGATCACGAGCATAGCATCGGACCAGAGCGCCTGGTTGGAAACGCTGAAGGTATTCCGCTGGAGTTATGATGTTTTTTGCGCCAATACCATAATCGGGCTGTCCGATATCTCGTATGGGCTTCCAGAGAGAGGCAGGCTCAACGCAGCTTTTCTTGCGATGGCGGTATCGCAGGGGCTTTCCGCTGCTCTTTTAAACCCGAAATCTGATATTCTGATGCACATAAAAAGAGCATCCGATGCGCTGTCAGGCAAAGATCGCAACAATCATCACTATATTGAAACATATGCTGGGTCGAAGAAGGTCAATTGAAAAGTTAACTTCCACTTTGCAAAAGTAAATTCCACAGTACTCATTTTTCATAATTTGCAGAACTAAATTCCGCTAACTATGAAATTGGGGTGGAATTTACTTTTTCAATTAATATCAATTGCTTGACAGAAACCATTTTTCAGAATGATCTTGACGAACGACAATGACCATGCTACAATAGTAAAGCGTCTTAAGGCGCTTGTGCGTGGCGGCGTAGCTCAGTTGGCCAGAGCATGCGGTTCATACCCGCAGTGTCGGTGGTTCGAGCCCACTCGCCGCTACCAGGTATATAAAGGAAGTGAGATGTAAGATCCGTTCTTGCATCCCACTTCTTGTATGATATGGCCCATTGGTCAAGCGGTCAAGACACCGCCCTTTCACGGCGGTAACGGGGGTTCGATTCCCCCATGGGTCACCAGCAAAGTAAGGCTTCGGCCTTACTTTTTTCATTGAAATTCTTCACAGATAAAAATTACTGTAGTGAAAAGAATACAAACGGAATATACTGGTACAGAGCAAAGTATTAAAAAGGATGTAACGATTATTATGCGTGTTTCTTTCAATACGGTAAGGTTTATTTGGCTACCAAGAAGTTTGATAATCGCATTCATAACCTTTCTCTCTATGTTTTCTCTTGACGCGTTTACCGGTAATGCTCCTTTTATTGAGGAATTGGTAGGTTTTTTCATTCACATGCTGCCATCCTTTATCATGATTCTCCTTTTGGTGCTTTCCTGGAACCGCCCAGTAGCGGCTGGATACATTTTTACAACGCTGGGCATTGTCTTTACTTTTTTCTTCAACACCTACGAACAGATAGAAAAACTATTAACAATTTCATTGATCCCTGTTGCTGTAGGTTTGCTGTTTCTTGTGCCCTCTTTTATACGCAAAAGAAGAGCGGCATAGGAAGATAACATCAAAAAAACCATATCCGTTTCATATGTGGATATGGTTTTTCGCTATAAGCAAGGGTATATTCCATCATAAGCAAAGCGAAGAGTTAGTTTATCAAATGCTACTAAGACCCCGTGTGCTAAAGGCCACGAAAAGAGGTAGTATATTTTTAGCTGCGAGGACTAAAGAGCTCGAACAGGCCGGATGAACCGATACTTCAGTGACGGGTTTCAATCCCCGGCTGAAGCAGCATTTGATAAAATAATCGCAGCGTATAGTGGTGCCAGGCCGGGTTGGGATTGATCACAATTGTTCCTTATCGTAATATAATACCTTTTCTTTCATGATCATTGTTCCGATACCCTTATTCGTGAAAATTTCCAGAAGGATGCAGTGGGGAATCCTTCCATCGATGATATGTGTGCGGGTAACACCATTTTCAAGGGCGCGGACACATCCCAGTACCTTTGGGATCATCCCGCCATTAACCGTATTGTCTTGAATCAGATTGTGTACTTCATCCATGGTCAATGCGTTGATTATTTTTTGGTCCTTGGAGGATTTCACACCTTCAACATCCGTTAACAGGATCAGCTTCTCAGCTTTCAGCGCGCCGGCTAATTCGCCTGCGACCGTATCTGCATTGATATTAAAACTATGGCCATTTTTATCCACGCCAATTGGTGCAACAACCGGAATATATCCATTATGCGAAAGAACTTCAAGCATATGTGGATTGATATTGACAATCTCCCCTACAAACCCCAAGTCAATATCATGGTTTTCTCCGTCCAGGGTTAACTTTTTACACTCTATCATGTCGTCATCGATGCCGCAGATTCCAACCGCTTTCCCACCCTTTTGGTTAATCAGCGATACAATTTCCTTGTTGGTTTTTCCAACCAGCACCATTTGTGCCACCTCCATTGTGGCACGGTCTGTTTTTCGCAGCCCATTAACAAACTCTGATTCGATGTTCAACTGCTTCAGTGTGCGTGAGATTTCCGGACCGCCTCCATGCACAACGACAGGGTTCACACCGATATATTTCAACAGGGTTATATCCTCCATGACCGAATTTTTTAATTCTTCACTGATCATGGCGTTCCCGCCGTATTTAATGACTACGGTCTTACCGTTCAGTGCTTGGATATAAGGCAAAGCTTCTATAAGTATCTTGGCTTTTTTAATAATGTCCTGCATAATTCACCTCTACTTCATCAACATCCGGGATGATCGCATCAGCACGCCTACAGCGGTGATCCAGGAATCATGATGGTTTTCCTGCACCCGGACGCATTTTCATAATTATACATCCAAGTGTATAAAAATGCAATCATGAATTTTGATAAAGGGAAATCTGGAACCCATATCGGACTACGTTCCAGCTGTTTACCGAAAAGAAATGCCCGGGTTTCAAACCTGCCAAAGATGGTATCATATTCAAATCCTCAATTATATTATGCAAAGTCACTAAAAGAAAAAATTTTTTTTTGGTTAAAAAAATAGTAGTAACCCTGCGCATATCATGTTAAAGTATTGTTATCAGATAAAAATAAGAATCAATTTTATTAGGAGGGAATTAAATGGCTGGCGTAAAATTAGCGAACGTCTTCAAAACCTACCCTGGTGGAGTTACAGCAGTAAGTGATTTTTCTATCGATATTGAAGACAAAGAGTTTATCATTCTTGTTGGGCCGTCTGGATGTGGAAAAACAACAACCCTCAGAATGATTGCAGGTCTTGAAGAGATTACAGAAGGTGAGCTGTACATAGGGGACAAGCTGATGAATGATGTTGCTCCTAAGGATAGAGACATCGCAATGGTTTTCCAGAACTATGCTTTGTACCCTCATATGACAGTGTTCGACAACATGGCGTTTGGTCTTAAACTGAGGAAAACACCGAAAGATGAAATAAAGAGAAGAGTACATGAAGCAGCAAGGGTTCTTGATATTGAACATTTGCTTGACAGAAAACCAAAGGCTTTGTCCGGTGGACAAAGGCAGCGTGTTGCGTTGGGGCGTGCTATTGTACGTGAGCCAAAAGTATTCTTGATGGACGAACCACTTTCCAACTTGGATGCAAAGCTGAGGGTTCAGATGAGGACCGAAATCAGCAAGCTGCACCAAAACCTGCAAACCACATTCATATATGTTACGCATGACCAGACAGAGGCTCTGACAATGGGTACAAGAATTGTGGTTATGAAGGATGGTTTCATCCAGCAGATTGACAGCCCGCAAGAGCTCTATGACAATCCTGTGAATATGTTTGTTGCAGGGTTTATCGGAAGCCCACAGATGAACTTCGCCAATGTCATGGTTATTAAAGAAGGCGACAAGGTATATCTGAAATTTGGGGAAGACAAGATTGAAGTTACGCCCGACAAGGCGAAAATTATTGAGAAATCAGGATATATTGGCAAAGAGGTTGTTTTTGGTATCCGTCCTGAAAATACTCATGACGAACCGCAAAACTTGGAAAAATGGTCGAATGCGATTGTGGATGCAAAGGTCGAGGTTACTGAAATGCTCGGTTCTGAAACCTATCTGTATCTGATTATCAACAATATCAACTTTACAGCGAGGGTTCATCCGAAATCCACAACGAAACCAGGCGACCAGATTAAGATTGCCTTTGACATGGGCTGCATGCACTTGTTTGACAAGGAAACAGAAAAGACCATCGTAAATTAATAGTTGCATCATAGAAGATGATCATGAAACATGGATTTGGCGGAGAAGACGAAAGTTTTCTCCGCTTTTTAACTGGCCGCAGCGTATGGCACAGTTCGCAGAAGGTTTTGCACAGGTGAATATGGGTAATATAATGATAGTATTATCATATGCTCCTAAGGCCTCGTGCCCTTAAGGCCACGAATAAAGGAAGTGTATTTTTTGCCACGAAGGCTAAAAAACACGTATCGGCGGGAGATGTTTTACGGAGGGATAAAATGCGCGTTGTTGGATTTATTGGTCCTAGTGGATCGGGGAAAAGCTACCGTGCGTTATGGGTGGCAAAGGAAAGAAATATAGAATATATAATCGATGACGGTTTGTTAATATTCCAGAGCCGTATAATTGCCGGGAAGTCTGCAAAAAAGGAACCGACCAAAATAGGATCTATAAAAACGGCTTTATTTAGTGAACCGGACCACCGAAATCAAGTTATAGAGGCAATCCAAAAGCATAAACCGGGAGCGATTCTGATTTTGGGAACATCCGAGGGGATGGTTGAAAAAATCGCTGTGACACTTCAATTGGGAAATATTAGCGAGAGAGTATATATCCAGGATGTAGCGAGTGAGTTCGAGATCCAGCAGGCAATCAAGACCCGATCTGGGCAGGGGAAGCACGTGATCCCCGTACCAAGCCTTGAACTGAAAAAAGATTTTTCAGGCTATTTTCTCGACCCTCTTCAAATTTTTAAGCGGAAGGCAAAAGGCCATTTTCAGAACATGGGAGAGAAGTCCGTTGTTCGCCCTCCCTTCAGCTACAATGGGAAATATACAATTTCAGATTATGCAATATATCAGGTCGTGAATCACATTATTATGAAAATGGACGCGATGGAGAAAATTGTTCGTTTTCGGCTCAATAAAAGCGAAGATGGGCTTTTGATGGATATGGACGTTATCATGGTTTACGGATATAATCTGGTGGATTGTATTCAAAAAGCACAGAGTGAAATCAGGCAAGAGCTGGACCGGTTTGCAGCGCTGAATATCCGGGAAATATACATTACAGCCAAAGACCTGGTGATGAAAAAAACCACGATCTTGACAGCTCAAACGCAATAACATATAATTTTTCGATAGATGCCGGGTTGCATTGGCAATGTCAAACTTGTTAAGGAAAGGGACGACCGGAGCAAATATTCAAGGAGGCTAAGTGTGTTGACAATACCGGAATACAGGTTGGATCGATTTCTGGATCTAAGTGATGAGCAGATTGTTCAACTTGGCCGAAATGGGGACAAGGATGCGACTGATTATCTCATCTACAAATATAAGAATCTGGTAAAATTAAAAGCCAGGGCTTATTTCCTTATTGGTGCGGATCGTGAAGATGTTGTTCAGGAAGGTATGATTGGGCTATATAAAGCGATCCGGGACTATCAGCAGGACAAGGCCATGGCATTTAAAACCTTCGCTGAGCTCTGCATTACCAGACAGATGATCACTGCCGTTAAGAATGCGACACGGCAGAAACACATCCCCCTAAACTCTTATATTTCTCTGAACAGAAAAGCTTTTGAAGAAGATTCAGATCGGAAATATGTAGAATTGGCGACTATCGATGTTATATCCGATCCCGAGCTGGTATTGATCAAAAAAGAAGAATACAACGGGATCGAGGATAAAATGGGAGAGATATTGTCTGCCTTTGAGTGGGAGGTTTTATCTCTGTATTTGAATGGGAAGTCTTATGTGGAAATTGCCAAGAAGCTTAATAAATCTGTCAAATCTGTTGATAATGCGCTTCAGCGGGTCAAAAAGAAGGTTGAAAAACAAGTCTTTGACTGTACGATAGTATAACAAAAATAGGGTTCAGAATTTTATGAACCCTTACCCTAAGGCATTTCTAAACGGCATTGTTCAAGATAATGACAGACAGGTGGGAGGATAAGGGATATATCCGACAGCTGTCTTTCTGTTATCGATAATTTGAATATCACACAAAAAATCCACCGCGAAAGAAGATATCAATCAGGAGGTATAACAGTGAATATTCAGTCTGTTTTACAAAAAGAGTTTGGATTGAAACCAATACAAATAAAAAATACGCTTGAATTGATTGATGCAGGCAATACCATCCCATTTATTGCAAGATATCGTAAGGAAATGACCGGAGCACTGGACGACCAGGTGCTTCGGGAAGTGAATGAGCGTTATGAATATTTGAAAAATCTTGAGGCACGTAAAAGTGATGTAGCCCGGCTGATTGAAGATATGGGCAAGATGACAGATGAGCTTTCAGCGGCGATAGAAAAAGCCGTGTCCCTTCAGGAAGTAGAAGATATCTATCGACCATACAAGCCAAAACGAAGGACCAGGGCAATGATAGCCAAAGAGAAAGGCCTTGAACCTCTTGCTGCAGTAATGTTGGGCCCTGTACCCGATCATCTCCTGGAAGCCGATGCGCTGAATTATATCGATCCGTCCAAAGAACTGAATACTGTTGAGGATGTATTGCGTGGAGCCAGAGATATCATTGCTGAGGAAGTATCGGATAACGCAGATTTTAGAAAGGAAATCAGAAAGCTGTTTCACCGGTATGGCCTTGTTGAGACTAAAGCAAAAAAGGAAGAAGACTCGGTATACAGGATGTACTATGACTATAATGAGCCGGTGAATGCCCTTGTCAGCCATAGAATTCTTGCAATTAACCGCGGGGAAAAAGAAGATTTTTTAAAGGTGACTGTGTCTGTACCAGAGGATAAAGTGCTTGCATTTCTTTTCAACAATTTTGGTCTTGAGCAAAATGAAAATAAAAGAAAGCATTTGGCCTTGTCCATCGAAGACGCCTGGAAGAGACTGATCTACCCCTCGGTTGAGCGTGAGATAAGGAACGAATTAACAGAAAAAGCCCAGGAACAGGCCATGGTTGTTTTCAGAGAGAATCTGAAAAATCTGCTGATGCAGCCTCCGGTTCACAACAAAGTTGTTTTGGGATTGGATCCGGCATACCGAACCGGATGTAAAATCTGCGTTGTAGATGAAACGGGTAAAGTTCTTGCAACTACGGTGGTTTACCCAACACCCCCGCAGAACCGGATAGAAGAAGCAAAAAAGGTGCTCAAGGAGCTTATCGAGCGGTATAAAGTGGATGTGATATCCATCGGTAACGGTACAGCCAGCCGAGAATCAGAGATTTTTGTTGCTGACATGCTTAAAGAAATTAAAAGGAATGTTAAATACATGGTGGTCAGCGAGGCTGGTGCATCGGTTTACTCTGCATCGAAGTTAGGTGCCGCTGAGTTCCCTGAATTTGATGTATCTTTGCGAAGTGCTGTGTCCATTGCCAGAAGATTGCAGGACCCACTGGCCGAGCTGGTAAAGATCGACCCAAAAGCCATTGGTGTTGGACAATACCAGCATGACATGAACCAGAAGCGCCTGGGGGAATCTCTGAGTGGAGTTGTTGAGGATGCGGTAAACAGGGTTGGCGTTGATCTGAACACAGCTTCACCGTCTCTTTTGTCATATGTTTCGGGTATCAGTACAGCACTTGCTGAAAACATCGTTGCTTTCCGTGAAAAGGAAGGGTCTTTTAAAGACCGGCAGCAGTTAAAGAAAGTGCCGAAGCTTGGGCCGAAGGCTTTTGAGCAATGTGCCGGATTCTTGCGGATCAGAGACGGAAATAATGTACTGGACAATACCGCAGTGCATCCAGAATCCTATTCGGCTTGTGAGACCCTTCTAAATAAAGCAGGGTATACGCCCGATGATGTACGGAAGCACAACCTGGCACTTCTTGATTTAATTGTTCAGAAAACCGGTTTGAAAAACCTCGCAGATGAGCTGAAAATCGGTGAGCCAACCCTTAAGGATATTCTTGACGAATTGAAAAAACCAGGACGTGACCCCAGGGAGGAGCTTCCCCCACCTTTGCTGAAACGTGATGTGTTAGAGATGAAAGATATAAAGCCCGGTATGGTACTAACTGGTACGGTCAGGAATGTAGCCGACTTTGGGGCTTTTGTGGATATCGGCGTTCATCAGGATGGGCTGGTGCATATTTCCCAGCTTGCTGACAGGTTTGTAAAAAATCCAATGGAGGTTGTTGCGGTAGGGGATATTGTAACCGTAAAGGTTTTGGATATCGATCCTGTACGAAAGAGAATCTCTCTGTCAATGAAAGAGGTTTAGGGTAGAGAAATGTATGTCAGCGTTTGATGCGGCCTGTTCCGTGAATGAAACCGGGGCTGCTGATGAGCTGTATTTACCTTATGTTTGTGCAATTCTTCCATGAAGGGTAACCCGTAAACAAACGAAAAGCCTCAGGATAACCGAGGCCGAACAAAAAGATTTATATTAAAAAAAAGGAGGTAAAGGTAAATAAAGAGTAATGATATAATTTAGTATATTGCATTATTTTCATGTTGATAAGATGAAAATGGTCACATTCTTCCGGACAAAGGTCACGTTTTCATATCTTGGCCGTATGTATCCCTATAGTTTTATGTTTATCATTATGTGAGTAAGCTTATTGTTTGCCATTCAATTGGAATGTGGTATACTGAATGAGTAAGCAGTGAGATGGTCGTGAACGTCAAGTTTTCAGCCCAATCAACCGATAATTTAACTGAACAGAACTTAGCAGAAACAGATTTTACAACTGATATGGGAAAGGCAGTCACGCCGTGGATAGCCTTGCGTTGCGGGTACAAAAGACAGGAGTTGATACAATTGGACGACAAAAACAAACTTAGAGTTAAGATAGCAGGAAACGAATATATCCTGTGTGGCGTTGAATCAGCCGAATATATGCAAAAGGTTGCCTTATATGTTGACAGAAAAATGGCAGAAATTATGCGAGCCAATCATACCCTCAGTACATCCCTGGCCTCAGTTTTGACAGCCGTCAATGTCACCGATGAAAAGTTCAAGTTGGCGGAATCATGCGAAGCCCTTCAAAATGAATTGGAACAAAGCAATAAAGCCATTCAGGAATTAAACCAGAATAAGCTTTTGCTCAACCAACAGCTCCAAAAAGCAAATGAAGAAAACAAGCATCTCCTGTTAGAGCTTACCCGTAGGGAAGCAGAGCTTACAGAGGTGCGAAATGCACTTTCAAAAGCTACAGGTGACAATCCGCCCAAAACACGATTACATAATATTAAATAGATCAAGAAAGAATAAATGGAGGAATGAATATGGAATCGATTCCTGTTACATGGGGAGACCTGATTAAGATTGTCCTTTTCCTCTTGGCTTCCGGCGTAATGTTTTACCTGATTCTGGCGATAGCGAACTTAGTCGGGATTCTACGAAATGCAAATAAGATACTGGCCAAAAATCGTGCAAACATCGACAGCACGCTGGAAAAATTACCGGAGATTACCGAGAATGTTACCCGGGTCAGTGACATCTTAAAGGATGAAATGGAAAGTATCCAAAAGATAATGGGGAATGTAGGGAAAATTTCTGATTCGGCTAAAGATGCTGTGGAGTTGCTAAAGAAGGATATTCTCGTGAAAGCGAAAAACATTATGGATTTGATTGACTGGATTAGAAAATTATTTCAGGATAAAAATGGAAAGAAGAAGGAAATTGTCTACAAATATAGATATAAGCCTTCCGCTGAAACGGTAGAAGAGGAAGTAACCGAAACCAGCGGTAAAAAGACTCCGGATAATGATGAAACACCAGAACAAGAAAGCCCGGAGCAGGAAATGGCAAAACAGAACCCTCTGGATATGGAAGATTCTGGACAAGCACCGGAACCTGATATTGCAGAGGGAACACAAAAAGGTGAAAACGAACAGGGAGCGGGAATATGACGAAAGAACCTGTTGAACTGTTGGCTCCCGCCGGAAGTATTGATGCATTCAGAGCAGCGGCAGCGGCAGGGGCGGATGCAGTTTATCTTGGTGCAAAAGGGTTTAATGCGAGGGCTCAGGCACAAAATTTCAGCGATGGCGAGTTGATAACAGCTATCGATGATGCGCATGTACAGGGTATGAAAGTGTATCTGGTGCTCAACACCCTTATAGGAGAAAATGAAATTCAGGAAGCCGCTATGATGGCTTCTTTTGCTTATCGGGAAGGCATTGACGGCATTATTGTTCAGGATCTGGGTCTGGTGAGCCTGTTAAGAAAGATTGTTCCGCAGATGCCGATTCATGCCTCTACGCAAATGACAATTCATAATATCGATGGAGTGAGGGCTGCCCAAAAACTTGGTCTCAGTCGTGTCGTCCTGTCCAGGGAATTATCTGTGGAAGAAATCAGGGAAATCACTGAAAAAACGGACATTCAGGTTGAGGTTTTTATTCATGGTGCGCTTTGCATATCCCGGTCTGGCCAATGCCTGTTATCAAGCTTTATTGGCGGAAGGAGTGGAAACCGTGGCCGTTGTGCGCAGCCGTGCCGTCTCCCTTGGAAAAATGACAAAGCTGGTTTACACGGAGATTATCTGCTCAGCCCAAGAGATTTAATGACACTCGAACTTCTGCCAGACTTAATTTCAGCAGGAATTTCCTCATTGAAAATTGAGGGGAGGATGAAGTCACCCGAGTATGTGGCAGCGGCGGTTATGGTGTATCGGAAGTATCTGGATTTAGCGATGTCAAATCCAACTCAATATAGGGTAGATCAACAGGATATTCGTATGCTTGAGCAGGTCTTCAACCGGGGCGGTTTCACAACAGGTTATCTACAGGGCAGAGATTTCCGTTCTCTGATGAGTACCGAGCATCCAAAACATTGGGGTGTTCCAGTGGGGAAGGTTTTACATCCCGATGGGGACACACGATCCAGGTTTTCAGGCAGTGCCGGGGATCGGTTAGCCCGGATAAAGTTTTCGGCACAAACCCACATGGGGGACGGGCTTGAGATAAGAGATGCGGTTAACAGTAACCCTTCCGCCATCGTTAGTGTTATGATGAAGAGCAATACCCATGTCAAAACCGCCTATCCCGGAGACAGCCTTCTTGTTGGCAATTTCAAAATGGATCCGGTGCCTGGAAGCCTGGTATATAAAACATATGACAAAGAATTGATGACCTTCTTAACGGGCTTTACCAATAAACAAACGCAGCGGGTTCCTGTTTCAGGACAATTCTACTTGATGGTGGGAGAAAAACCGTCCCTGAAGGTATGGGATTCGGATGGTAACACGGTCAGCGTAGAAGGGGAAGCTTCGGTTCAGGCAGCCGAAAAAAAGGCATTTTCTTCCGAGCGTGCAGCGGATCAGCTTAAGAAGACAGCAGATACGCCGTACTATTTCCACGATCTTAAGATAATTACCGACAACCGCTCCTATATTCCTGTTGCAGTTATCAACGGGTTGCGCAGACAAGCGCTCGATTTCCTATCGGATCGACGAAAATCTTCCCATAAGAGGGTGAATCCGACACAGAATTATTTTGATTTGGAACATTTCCCGGGAAATACTCCGAAACTGACGAAGAAACGGGGAATTAGTCTCTATTTCTATAGGGCACCCCAGAGCTTCAACTGGGAAGGTCTTCGTGCAGAGAGGGTATATCTGCCCATAACGGAGCCCGAGATGTTTGACACGGCAAAGACTCATGGGGTAGAGGCATATGCGTGGTTACCTTCTGTGTTGTCAGACCGACAAATGGATGCATATGTGCTCAGGCTGGGCTCGATCCAGAAGAAGCTTGATGGGATTCTGGTGGGAAATCCGGGTATTCTGTATCGCATGCGGGAAGCCTTTCCCGGGCTCCCTGTTGTTTTAGATTTTCAGATGAATGTCTTCAATTCTCTGGCAATAGAAACCGTAAAAGAATTCGAACCAGCGAGCGTCACACTATCGCTTGAATTAAGCATGGAATCGATCACACAGATCAAGTCACCGGAAATACCACTGGAGGTATACGTTTATGGGGAAATACCGGTAATGCTGATGGAATACTGTCCTTCAAGCGATCAGGGCAGTTGTGTTGGAAAATGTGGTTCCTGCCAGCGCACCAGCGGATATCTGATCGATCGGCTTGGGAAACATTTCTTATACGAGACCGATCCTGCCCTGAAAAGGACAACGCTTTTCAACAGCAGCAGAATGATGCTCGAAGATACATGCCCTTTACTGAATTCCGATGTAGTGCAGCTACGTATTGGTGTTATGGATGAG
>JAAYKJ010000196.1 GCA_012522505.1 Clostridiaceae bacterium | reverse complement strand
GCCACAAGAGAAAGAATCATCGAAGGTATCGTAATCATCATCGTGGTTAACAATGACTTCCACACAACAGTGCTTGAAAGTATCTTTTGGTAGTTTTTCAATCCGACAAAACCACCAAATTGCAGATAGTCCAGGTTGAACAGACTGCAATATACTGTGTAGAATAAAGGAATAACCATGATGGCAATAATCAATAGCATGGATGGAGCAGATAATAGCAATCCCGTTATTGATTTTTTCTTCATAAGTCACCTGCTTTCATAACAAAGGCGTACACCGCAGGCTATGCCCACTTAAGCACACCACTACTTCGACTTTGTGCCCCGGCAGCAAACTTCGTTCACACTATTATATCCTGCTAAGAATCAGCCTGATGCCGCAGCGAAGGAATAACTTCCGTGGTGCTGGGGAAATTATTCCCGCAGCACCATGGAAGGATGAAAAAAAACTATCTGTTGTTTCTGTCGTTAAATGCTTTTTCTGCGTCTTTAAGTGCTTGCATCGGATCTTTTTTGTTTACCAGTACATCCTGCATAGCTTGGCAGAAATCAGCTCTCCACCCGGTCAGAGTAAATTCTGTAGGCTGAGCCCAGGCAGCATTCACAAAATAACCTGCGGTGTCTGTCAGATATCTCTTGGTTGGGTTTTTGAAGAAGTCGGTTAACAGCGCGGATGTAGCTTGGTTCATCGGCACCTGTCCGCCAATTTCTACCCAGAGTTTGTCAGATTCAGGGCTGAACATGAACTCTACAAATTTACCGGCTTCCTGCTTATACTTGCCGCCAGACCAAACACCAACGCTCCAACCGGTAATCGGTGAGGGTGATGGTTTTCCTTCTGTATTACTTGGGAAGGGCATGATCTGAATGGTTTCTGGGTCAAACACACAGTTGGCCTGCAAAGATTCCATACGAACACTACCACCATTAATCATTGCAAATTTCCCTGAGTTGAAATCTTTGTAAATATCTTCAACGCTTTGTGTAACTACACCTTCAGGAATGGATTTGTCTACATTCATCATGTCAGAAAATAGCTGAATTGCTTTAACCGCTGGATCAATTGCAAAGGATGCTTTTCCGTCTTCAGCGAACAGAGATCCTTGTTCTGACAGAATTGTGTTTACAACAAACCATGGGTCGCTCTTGTCTAGTGACAGACCTGAACCGAAACCATATCTCTTTACTCCTGTAATCGGATCGTTTTCAACCGTCAGATCCTTCGCTGCTTGACGGAACTCATCCCAGTTCTTGAAGGGGGCTTCGTAGCCTGCTTCTTTCAGCAAGTCTTCCCTATAGATGATGCCGATATAGTTTCTGGAGAAGCCCATCTGATAATGAAGGCCGTCCACAGAACCATAGTCCCAGAAGCTGTCCTGGACATTTTTCAGCTGCTCGTCTGTCCAATCTTTCATAAAGAGATTTTCAAAAGGTTCAAGCGCTTTTTGCTTGATCGCGGTTCCCATGTCATCCATGTTAACCCATTGAATATCTGGCGCATTGCCGGCATTGTGGGCAGCAAAGAACTTGGCGGTCATGACGTCCCATACCTGCGGCTCAACGACAACATCAATATTGTACTCATTCTTAAAGTTCTCAATGATCTGTTTCAGAGCCACTTCTCTACCACTGGTTTTTGTCGGGTCAAGAAATGTCCACATGCGCAGGGTAATGCCCTCTTGAAGCTTTGTTGGCTCATCGCCAGCCGGAGCGGCTGTTGGTTTTGGTGCGGATACCGTTGGTTGCGGGGCATTGCCTCCTGTTGGAGCACAGCCTACCATTAATGTAGCAATCAATGCAACAACTAACAACAAAACCATACCCTTTGATACTTTTTTTTGGTTTTTCATGAGTATTCCCCTTTCTAAAATGTTTTTATTATTAACCAATTCAGGCTAATTTCTTGCAGTCGGTATGTAGAACTTGCAGGATTGGGTGTCTTACTGCTTTCCCCCTGCCTAAATTCTGGCCTTACAGGCACGCTCCATGAAAGTCCAGTATGCTTCTGAGCTTAGAAACATCTACATCGCGTGTAAAGCAGCCATTTTCGACACAAATGAAGGCTGCGGTACCGGCGGCTTCACCCATTGCCATGCATTGGGCCATTAATCTTGTGGAGGCCATCGCTTCGTGGGTTGCTGAAATCGACCTGCCTGCCACCAGAAGATTATTGCATTGCAGCGGCACCAAACATCCATATGAAATTCCGTATGTGGGTACCTTCTGGAATACCAGACCATTCTCATTTGAGCTGTGAATATCAATAGGGTATCCGCCTAATGCAATGGTGTCCTGCGGACGGTTTCCAGCCAGTATATCATCAGCGGTAATTGTTTTTTCACCATGAACACGCCTTGTTTCACGGATTCCGCTCCATCCTGCTGTAAAGGTCAGTCGTGAGTTTTCAAACCCAGGTACATACAGCTTCAGGAATTGGGCCATTTCCTGTACAAGATTCCTTGCTTCAACTTCTATGAAGGTGAGGTCTCTGGTGTCACAGGCGTTTTTGTTTTTAACATGTACTGAATTAATACTGACAGCATTTTCATCAAGTTGGGTAATATAATTCACAAAACTCCATGCATCGGTCATAAAGCCTTCGCTCTTAGCTTCCTCAATTAAGTTTCCAAGGCCCACCATAATATGGTGACCGCCGCCTCTGAACTGTTCGCGAGGTAACAGATGATGAAGATCATATCGCTTTGGATTATCAAATAAAGCACGGACAAGTACCTGGATGTCGACACTGTCCATTCTGAAATTCAAAGTGGAGGCCTGCGTCGTGCCATCTTTTTCAGAACCAATAGAGAAAGGAACCCCTGATCTCGCCGCTAAATCTGCGTCCCCTGTACAATCAATGTATTGTTTCGCGACAACAGCTTCACGGCCTGACTTACCTTCTAAGAGAACAGCCTGTATCACGCCATCCTCAACAATCGTGTCAACGACCTGGGTATGTAGAAGAAATCTGACACCGGCCTGTTTTAGCATTTCTGCACAGACCAGCTTCACTTTTTCAGGATCAACGATTAAAAAGGGATTATGCATTGTACATTGAATAAATTCCTTGCTGGCGCCGTTCTTTTTGATCAGATGCTGTCTGAACTCCTCAGCAAGGCCTGCAACAATTCGCTGATTGTCCTGATTGTAATAGCCCTGTATCGGCAGCCCCATTGTAGCTGCACCACCGAAATAGGCTTTTGATTCGGCCAAAACAACCGAACATCCCAATCTTGCTGCCGCAATGGCCGCCATTACACCGCTCGGCCCTCCTCCTGCAACAAATACATCAACATTTTCAGTCACAGGCGTTTTTCTCGGTTTTTCCAATATAAATTTATCTCCCATCGTATATCCCTCTATTCTTTTTTTTATTTATATATTGATTATGCTGGATACCCCTTTACTCTTTATTGCGTTTATATGTAACGCCATTTTTGCGCACAACAAAATAACCATTCATCCATCATGCATGAATTTGAACCGTTCCAATTTTTGTTTAAAAGTTTTAACCTGTGATTTTCTTTACGGAACCCCTGTCAATGATCTTATAAGGTACCGTAACGCATTTTCTTTCGGCTTTCGGATTCTTTATCCGTCTTTTCAGCATCCTGTACCCTTCAATTCCAACCTGTTCTTTGTTCATGTTAATGCTGGTCAAAGGGGGTGTGCCGAATTCAGTAAGAATAGAGTCATCAAATGTAGCGACCGATATATCCTCCGGGATCATTATCCTTTTTTCATAAAAATAACGTAAAACACCTGCTGCAATGGAATCACTGCCAGTAAAGATTGCAGTGGGATGCGTTGTGTCTTTCTCAAAGACTTCTTTTATGGCATTATACCCTCCGCTTCCTGAAAACGGGCTTTTCATATGCCTTTTTTCATTGAACGGAATGCCTGCTTCAGCCAGTGCCAGCCTATAGCCCTCTTCTTTCAAATCTGTGGACGTGGTAAACTCCGGGCCATTGATAAACAGAATATCTCTATGCCCATGATCAATAAGATATTTAATACCGGTGTATGTTCCAAACTTCGAGTCCATTGCTACACAGTCATAATCCGGATAATCAACACCCAGAATCACAACCGAGGATATTTTTTCCCGTATGGTTTCGATGAACTGCTTATCAAATATACCACCAATAATTAACAATCCTTCGATTCTATTTGTTTTGACCATTTGGGGTATCTGACAAATTCCATTTGTAGACTTGATTTCTTCATGGAGCAAACCGTAGTTTGATCCTTGTAGCTCTCTGTATATACCATTAGCCACGTCATGATAAAAAGTGAATGGATCACCTTCGAAAGAGTTTTTCAGCTCTGCACGTTGAAACCGGATTACCCCAAGGTTTTGTTTATGCTTGGTGGTAAGCTCAACAGCAGATACATTGCGTACATAGCCCAGCTTTTCTATGACACTGAGAACTTTGTACTTGGTTTCGGTCTTCACTTTGGGATTATTGTTAATGACCATCGAAACCGTGCTCTTTGATACACCTGCTGCTTTTGCAACATCCTGAATTGTTACCATCTTCCAGTTGACCTCACTGTTATATCTCTAAAATTAAACCGGTTTAATAATTTAACTATACACCTTTACATAATAATCTGTCAAGAGTTTTTGAACCGGTTTACCAAAATCTCCGAAACAGCGGTCTTTATATCTTGGGTCGCTCAGTTGCACGCTATTCGGTTAATTTCGGCAGAATGGCTTTGAGGTTTTCACTTCGTAATTGAAATAACCCGAGCCACCCGCTGGCTTTTATTGGGTATGAGCAATAACAAAAGACCAACCTGCCACACCTGTAAAAAAACTGATTATTGACGTATGACAAGAACAGAGCTATTATAATGACAGTAATCCTTGGCAGGATAAAGGAGAGAGATGATGGCAAGACCAAAAAAATGGAGAAGGGTATGCAGTCTGCCTGAAAATACTCAATTCGGACCCCTTGGTGCAAATAAAGAGCCTGATAAAATAATCAATATGACCCTTGACGAGTATGAAACCATCCGTTTGATTGATCTGGAGGGGCTTACTCAGGAAGAATGTTCCAAGCGCATGAATGTAGCTCGCACAACGGTTCAGTGGATCTATAATGATGCAAGAAAAAAACTGGCAGAGTCATTGGTGAATGGAAATCGGTTGTTGATTGAAGGCGGTGAATACCAGCTTTGTGACGGCTATGGAAAATTCTGTGGAAGAGGCGGGTGCGAGCGTAAAAACCGAAGGGGCTTTACTGATGATACAAAAAGCATGGAGTAGAACAGCCTGAAAGCCATAGAAGTCTACATAACAGGTTTTTTAAGAAGTGGGAGCCATATGATTTAATAATAGAAATGCGAGAGTATCGGCAGCGACACGATACAGCTTACAAGGGAAGTCATTTGAATTTATTGATATAAAGGAGCTTGAAGCTATGAGTGGAAATTGTAATCAAAACTGCAGCAGTTGCGGAGAAGACTGCGCAGAACGGAAAGGGCAACAAAAAGATTTTTCTGAAAAGCCCCATGAATTAAGCAAAATTAACAAGGTCATCGGAGTGGTCAGTGGAAAGGGCGGCGTTGGAAAATCACTGGTCACCTCTATGCTTGCCGTAACCATGTCCAGAAGGGGTTACCATACCGCTATCCTGGATGCGGATGTAACAGGTCCTTCCATCCCGAAAGCCTTTGGTATTAAACAAAAGGCTACCGGAACAGACATAGGCCTGTATCCCGTTAAAAGCAAGACTGGCATCGAAATCATGTCCATTAACTTGCTTCTTGAGAATGATACCGATCCTGTTGTGTGGAGAGGCCCTATCATCGGGAATACTGTGAAGCAGTTCTGGACCGATGTTATCTGGAGTAATGTGGATTTCATGTTTATTGATATGCCTCCGGGTACAGGGGATGTACCGCTTACCGTTTTCCAATCCATTGCCGTGGATGGAATTATTGTTGTGACATCTCCACAAGAGCTTGTTTCAATGATTGTATCCAAAGCCGTCAGGATGGCTGAGCTTATGAATATTCCTATCCTGGGGCTGGTTGAAAACATGTCTTTCTTTAAGTGCCCCGACAACGGTAAAGAATATAAGGTATTTGGAGAAAGCCATATTGATGAGGTTGCTTCAAGCCATAATCTTGAGGTTCTGGCCAGGTTGCCAATCGATCCAAAAATTTCAGCTGCCTGTGACAAAGGGATGATAGAGCTATTTAGTGGAGATTGGTTTGATTCTGTCGCGAAATTGTTGGAAAGCATGGCGGACAAATGATGAGCATAATTACAGTTGCAAGCGAAAGGAACATAGTCTGCCCAGAACACTCTGGAGCATGCGGGGAATGATGGGTTGGTTACTGTTCACACCCAATATACTTGAGAGATAGATGTGCTGAACGGTAACATTGGTTTGTAACTGACAACTGAAAGTTGCATTAACCTGTTGTCAACATATTTTTTATATTGTATAATGGTCGTAATATTTCGATAGGTTCAATCGTTACCAAAGGAGTTAGTGTTTTGAAGACAGCGAAATCGACAAACATCATGATGGAAAACCGCTACATGTGCTTGATGCCGATGTGCATGATGTTTTGTGATGCTTCAAAAATGCTTTCTGCTCCGTTCAGGCGGTGAATGTTTTCGAATTATCGTAATTAGATAATAGGGATTGTTCAAATTATAGTAGGAAGCATTGCTTCCTACTTTTTGTATTTTTAGGGCTTCACAAACTCGTGTGGCTGAAGCGGCTTACAACGTTTTTACGCGCAAGTGATCATTGAACGCAGCATGACAAAAATAAATTTCCATCGGAATAGTTATTGGATTGGGGGGATCGGGATTGATTGAAATAAAACACTTAAGCAAGGTTTTTGAAACGGATATCGGAAGCCTTGAAGTGCTTCAGAATATCAACCTGCATATCCGAAAGGGTGAAATTTTTGGAATAATTGGCCTAAGTGGCGCCGGGAAGAGTACGTTGGTACGCTGCATAAACTATCTTGAAAAGCCTACGGAGGGGACGGTCCTTTTTGAGGGCATGGATATGGGAGCATTGAGTACCAAAGAGCTTTTGAAGGCCAGACAATCTATGGGCATGGTATTTCAAAGCTTCAATCTGCTCTCTCAAAGGAATGTTTTAAAAAATGTCTGCTACCCTCTTGAAGTTGCTGGTGTTTCCAAAGCAGAGGCCATCGAAAGAGCAGAAGCCATGCTGGATCTGGTTGGGCTAGCCGATAAGACAAAAGCTTGGCCCGCACAGCTGTCGGGGGGTCAAAAACAGCGTGTCGCCATCGCCAGAGCCTTGGCAACCAACCCAAAGGTCTTGCTCTGTGATGAAGTAACCAGTGCATTGGATCCGAATACCACACGCTC
>JAAYKJ010000195.1 GCA_012522505.1 Clostridiaceae bacterium | reverse complement strand
TGTTAATTCGACCTTTCTCAATTGTAACCACCCTTCACATTATGACATGAAGGTTTCATTATACTATATTTTTGGGTGGGACATAATCACATGTGGTACAATGAGACATTATCACAAACCGATCAGACTTCTCAGCAGAGCTGATAACAGTGTCTTGACAGACTGTTTAAAGTATGTTAAACTTAATCCTGCTTTGCATGTAAGGCTTTTTTTTATGTATGGAAATTATTTGATATTTGCAGAATAGAATGGATGCCTTAAATGCAGCTAGTGACAGAAATCAACATCTGTTCAGCAAGAACAGGCAATAAGGGGTGTGGCACATGAGAGCCAAGATAACCATGGCTTGTACAGAATGCAAGCAAAGAAACTATGATGGTATAAAGAATAAGAAAAACAATCCGGATAGACTGGAAATGAATAAATATTGCAGGTTCTGCCGGAAACACACGTTACACAAGGAAACAAGGTAATACCAGCAGAGATACCTTGCCATGAGCCTTCTCACAAGGGGAATTGGCACACCGGGAAATAAATCTGTGCGTGATTTCGCGTGCATAAAGTAGGGAGATGTTTAAATGGCTGAACAAGTACAGAAAAAGAAGCCCAATATTCTGCAAAAGCTGACCAAGTTTGTTAAGGATATCTATTTAGAATTAAAGAAAGTGCTTTGGCCATCCCGTAAACAGGTAATCAATAATACGCTTACCGTTCTGGTTACATGTCTTCTGATTGGTGGAGTGATCTGGATTTTGGACTTCGCTTTAGGATATCTGTATAAACTTGTGTTTGCATAGACAGGTTAAGCGCGGTTTCAAGAAGGAGGGCAGGAGCTTGTCTCCGATAAATAATGGCTGAAGAAGCTAACTGGTATGTTGTGCATACCTACTCCGGATATGAGAATAAAGTAAAAGCCAATCTTGAGAAGATTGTGGAAAACAACCCACATTTGCAGGATTATATTGTGGACATTGTTGTTCCTATGGAGGAACAAATTGAAATCAAGGATGGCAAGAAAAAGGCTACTCTTAAAAAAGTCTTTCCAGGGTACGTCCTTGTAAAAATGTTCATTAATGATGAATCTTGGTATGTTGTTCGAAACACCAGAGGTGTTACAGGTTTTGTAGGGCCGGGTTCAAAGCCGGTTCCACTATCTGAGGAAGAAATCAGGGCAATGGGTGTGGAACAGTTTGAGACGGTTGTCGACTATGAAATCGGCGATAGTGTCCGGGTTATTGAAGGGCCGCTGGAAAGCTTCATCGGTACGGTTGAAGAGATCAGCATGGACAGAAAAAAAGTACGGGTTTCGGTTTCAATGTTTGGAAGAGAAACACCGGTAGAACTTGAGTTCACACAAATACTAAAACTTTAGATCTAGTTTGAATGTTGTATGTACGAATCTGTTTTTTCGGCTGAAGTTCGGTATTTATTCCGAATGTGACGAAAAATTAGAGATAAATGAGCTGAAAGACTCAACTGCCATTTTGGCAGTATTTTTCTGGGAGGTGGACTATAATGGCGAAGAAAGTTCTGGGCTATATTAAGCTCCAAATACCTGCAGGAAAAGCAAATCCTGCTCCACCGGTTGGACCAGCTTTAGGACAACATGGTGTTAACATTATGGGTTTCTGTAAGGAATTCAACGAGAGAACGGCGAAGGATGCCGGGCTGATCATTCCGGTTGTAATTACAGTTTATGCGGACAGATCATTTACTTTTGTAACGAAGACTCCGCCTGCTGCTGTGCTGATAAAAAAGGCATGCAAGATTGAAAGCGGTTCTGCTGTTCCACAGCGGGATAAGGTTGCAAAGATTTCAAAAGAAGATCTGAGAAAGATTGCAGAGATGAAAATGCCGGACTTAAATGCCGGGAGCATTGAAGCAGCGATGAAAATGATTGCCGGTACGGCAAGAAGCATGGGCGTTGTTGTTGCAGACTAATGGCGCAACGTGGGAGGGATGTAATCCCGAAATTGTAACCACAAAGGAGTGAATCACAATGAAAAGAGGAAAGAAATACCTGGAAAGTGCAAAGCTTGTTAACAAAACCAAGCTTTATGATCCTTCGGAAGCTTTCGAAACCGTGCAAAAAGCGGCAAGAGCAAAATTTGATGAAACCGTTGAAGTCCATTTACGTTTGGGCGTTGATTCACGGCATGCTGATCAACAGGTCAGAGGTGC